>JAIEQO010001060.1 GCA_019747655.1 Gemmataceae bacterium
ACCAGATCGTCCCCGTGACCCGGTCGTTGTTCCTGTGCGACTTCCACGTCGGCTACCAGGACGGCCGGGTCGACCTGCACGGCATCTTCAACGTCCTCCGGCCGGCGGTCTACCCGCACCGCCGCGGGCGGTTCGTCGTCTACGCCCAACTGACCGGCGGCGTCGGGGACGTGCCGTTCCACCTTGAGGTCCGACGGGCGGACGGGGCGGGGCCGGGCTACCGCACCCCGCCCCGCACCCTCCGGTTCGCGGACCGGGTGGCCGTCCAGCAGTTGGCGGTCGCCATCGAAGGGGTCCGGTTCGTCGGCCCGGGGCTGTACTTGGTCGAACTCTACTGCCACGGTATCATGGTGTGTGACACCACGTTGCGGTTGCGCTGACCGCGGAGGACGCTATGCCCGGGGATTACCCGTACCACTCGGACGATGCCTCCATGGACGCCGAGCCGGTCCAGTCGTTCGTCGTGCCGGCGATCGAGATGGGACCCGAGGAGCTGGCCCGGCCGCGGCACGGCCGCCCGCCGGTCCGGAAGCCGGCCGACGAGCCGACGACCCCGCCGGCCGCCGACTCAGCCGGGAGCGGTCAGCCGGCTTGACCCGTCCGGGATCACCCGATGGCCGACACCCACTCCCCCGGCCGCCGGTACTGGGCGCTGGTCGAGCCCGTCTGGCGGTCGATCAACATCTACGACGGGCCGGACGTGTTCCTGACCGGCTTCCGGGCCGTCCGGCCGGAGGTCGGGCACCTGTTCACCGCCCACTGGTGCCAGTCCGAGGTCCGCAACGGCGGGTTCCACCAGTTCTTCAGCAACTCGACCGGGGTGCTGGCGCCGGAAGCGCTGGCCGGCTTTCGGGCGATCGGATCGGCCCAGTGGGCCGACATCCTGGCCGAGGCGGTGGCGTTGTTCGGCGACCCGTACCCCAGGGACCGGGCCGACCGGCTCGACCGCCTGGACCGGCTCATGGCGGCGAACCGCGGCCGGCGTAAGAACCGGGGCCCGTTCTACGCCCTGGACGACCGGTTCTACCACCGGCTGCACGCCGAGCCGGACCGGTGGGAGCAGGCGGCCGACGCCTACGCCGCGTCGGCCGGCGGCTGACACGACCGACGGGGACGGACTCCCATGCTCCTCGACCTTGTGTACCTCGCCGTGCTGGTGGTGTTGTCGCCGTGGCTCGTGTGGCGGGCGGTCGCCACCGGCCGCTACCGCCGCGGGCTGTCCGCCAAGCTGCTCGGGCGGGTGACGGTGCCGAACCCCGGCCGCCGGCCGGTCGCCTGGTTCCACGCCGTCAGCGTCGGCGAGGTCCACCTGCTCGCCACCCTCGTCCCGGCCTTCCGCAAGCGGCACCCGGACTGGCTGGCCGTTGTCTCGTCGACCACCGACACCGGCCTGGCCGAGGCCCGCTCACGCTTCCCCGACCTGCCCGTCATCGCGTGGCCGTTCGACTTCTCCTGGGCCGTCGGGTCGGCCCTCGACTCGGTCCGGCCGTCGCTCGTGGTGCTGACCGAGAGCGAGCTGTGGCCGAACGTCCTGCGGGCCGCGTCGGCCCGGGGCATCCCCGTCGTGGTGGTGAACGCCCGGCTCAGCCCGCGGAGCTTCCGCCGGCTGGCGCGGGTCGCCGGGTTGGCCCGCCGGCTGTTGTTCCGGCATGTCAGCCGGCTCGCGGCGCAGGAGGACGAGTACGCCGACCGGCTGCGGTCGCTCGGCGTCCCGGCCGACAAGCTCGCGGTGACGGGGTCGATCAAGTACGACGGGGCACTGAAGGACCGCCCCCCGCGGGCGCGGTACCGCCTGGGGCGCCTGCTGCCTCGGGGGGGGTGTTCCCCCCCTTATCGCCAGGTGTTACTGGGGGCTCACGCCCCCCGCTCGCCAAGACCCCTCATTTGGCTCGCCGGCAGTACCCACGCCCCGGAGGAGGAGATCGTCCTGGGCGTGTTCGCCCGGTCGCGGCCGCAGTTCCCAGCCCTGCGGCTGGTCCTCGTCCCCCGCCACCCGGACCGGTTCGAGGAGGTCGCCCGGCTCGTGGAACGATCGGGCCTGCCGTTCGTCCGACGGAGCCGGGTCGCGGAGCCGCTGGCCGAGATGCCGGCGGTGGTGCTGCTCGACACGGTCGGCGAACTCGGGGCGGCGTGGGGGCTGGCGGACGTGGGCTACGTCGGCGGGACACTCGACGGCCGGCGGGGCGGGCAGAGCATGATCGAGCCGGCCGGGTACGGAGTCCCGACGGTGTTCGGGCCCCACGTCTGGAACTTCCGGGACGCGGCCCGCCGGCTGGTCGAGGTCGGCGGGGCGGTGATGGTCCCGCACGCCGACGCCCTGGAACGCGAGCTGGCCGAGCTCTTGGTTGACGCCGACCTCCGCGGCCGGATGGGCAGCGCGGCCCGGGAGTTGGTCCGCCGCCAGCAGGGGGCGACGGCCCGGACCCTCGACGTGCTGTGCGAGGTGATGGGCTGCCAGCGTAAGATGGCCGCATGACCGCCCCCATCGTATACCTCAACGGCCGGCTCGTGCCCTTCGCCGAAGCCGCCCTGCCCCTGCACGACGCCGGGTTCGTGTCCGGGGCGACGGTGGTGGACAACGCCCGGACGTTCCGGCACAAGCTGTTCCGCTGGCCGGACCACCTCGCCCGCTTCCGCCGCGACTGCGCCACCTGCTACGTCCCGCTGGAGGCGACGGACGAGCACCTGACCGCGACGGCGGAGGAACTGGTCGCCCACAACGCCAAGCTCCTGCCGTCCGGCGGGGAACTCCAGCTCGTCACCTTCGCCACCCCGGGGCCGCTCGGGTTCTACCTCGGCGACGCCCCGAACGGCCCGCCGACCCTCGGGATGGTGACGTACCCGCTGCCGTCCGCCCGCTACCGGCCGTTCTTCACGGACGGCGTGACGCTGGCGATGGCCGGGATGCAGCACGCCGACCCCATCGACCTGCTCCCGCCCCGGGTCAAGCACCGCAGCCGGTTGCACTGGCACGTCGCCGAGCGGACCGTCAACGACCCGGCGAGCCGGTTCCACCGGCCCGGAGCCGTGCCGGTCGTGTTCGGCCGGCACGGCTCCGGGGACACGGCCGTCGGCGGCATCCTGGCAGTTATCGGGGACACGGTGATCCGGCCCGTCCCAGACTCCGTCCAGGAGAGCATTAGCCTGAAGGTGGTCGGCGAGCTGTGTGCATCCGTCGGGTTGACGTACACCGACGCGCCACTCGACCTGCGGCACCTCTGTCGCCCGGTCGGCCGGGCCGACGCCAAGTCGACCATCCCACGGGTGTCGGAGCTGACGCTGGCCGGCACCGGTTTTTGCCTGGCCGGGGTGCGGGAGTTCGCCCAACAGCTCGGCGTATCACGGACCTATGACTGGCCCGGGCCGGTGTACCGCCGGCTCCTGGCCGCGTGGTCCGACCTCGTCGGCGTCGACATCCAGAAGCAGTTCACCGGCTGACTACTTCCCCTTCGGCGTGTCGGCCGTCTCGCACTTGTACCACCCGGGCAGGCCGTGGGGCTTGACGGACACCGCCCCGTCGGCCGGCGGCTTCCCCTTGAACCCCAGCCCGACCTCACCCGGCCGCACCGCCTGTTGCCACAAGTACCGCCGGGCCGCCCCTTCCGGCGACTCGATCTGCTCCAGGTACGCGACCGCCTTCTCGTCCCCGACCCGGAACTCGTCGGTGTCGGCCGCGAAGTTGAACCGGAACACCACCGCATGTCCGGCCCCGGTCCGCTCGGCCTGCCGCGGCGGGAGGGCGGCCGTCAGCACCCGCTCGGCCCGCAGCGGGGCCGTGACCCGCTTCAGGTCGGCGGCCGTCGGCCGGAGGGTGGCGAACGGCTCGGTCGTCGGTTCCGGCTCGGGGGCCCGGCTTTCGCGGTCGGCGAAGTAGAACCGGAGAGGCACCCCGGCCACCGGCACGTCGGCCGGGAGGACGAAGACGGCCAACCACCGCCCACGGCGGCCGAACCCGAAGACGCCCGGGACCGGCGCGGCTTGCCCCGGCACCCCGAGCAGCCGCGGGCCGCCCCGGACCAACCGGTCGCCGACCCGCAGGAACACCGGCCGCTGGCGGAAGTGGTGCCAGTACGGGTCGCTGTTCATCACCTGTGACAAGAGCTTGTGGTCGGCCGCGGTCAGCGGGAAGGCGACGGTCAGGAGCCGGGCCGAGTGCTTGCCGTCCTCGCTGGTGACGGCGGAGTAGCCGACGAGGGTGGCCGGCCAGGGCGGGACGGCCGCCAGCACGGCGAGTTGCAAGGCGGTGAACACGGTCCGTCCTCCCGGGCGACCCCGAGCTTAACGCAAGAAGCCCATCCGCGGGAACGGGTGGGCTTGGGGTCGTTACCGGCCGGTGACACCCGGGCGACAAACAACAAACACTAGATACTGAACACTAAACACTCCGCTAGTGCGGGCTCTTCACCCCGGTCACCCCCTCGACCGGGTTGGCCTTCGTGTGCCCGCCGCCGTCCCGGATCCGCATCCCGTAGAAGCTCCGGTACACGAAGAACGCCGAGGCGAGCAGGAAGACGGCCGACAGGGCGTGGGTCAGGGTCGTCCCCTGCTTGGTGGCCAGCGACACCGCCAGCGGGACGGCCAGCAGGCCGAACAGGGTGGTGAACTTGATGATCGGGTTCAGGGCCACGCTGGAGGTGTCCTTGAACGGGTCGCCGACCGTGTCGCCGACCACCGTGGCCGCGTGCAGGTCGGTCCCCTTCATCTTCAGCTCGGTCTCGACGATCTTCTTGGCGTTGTCCCAGGCCCCGCCGGCGTTGGCCATGAAGATCGCCTGGTACAGCCCGAACAGGGCGATCGACACCAGGTAGCCGATGAAGAAGTACGGCTCCAGGAAGGCGAACCCGAGGGTGGCGAAGAAGACCGTCAGGAAGATGTTGAACATCCCCTGCTGGGCGTACTGGGTGCAGATCGCCACCACCTTCTTCGAGTCCTCGGTGCTGGCCTTGGTGACGGTGTCGTCCAGCCGGATGTTGTCCTTGATGAACTCGACCGCCCGGTACGCCCCGGTGCTCACGGCTTGCGTGCTGGCCCCGGTGAACCAGTAGATCACCGCCCCGCCGGCGATCAGCCCGAGGAAGAACGGCGGGTACAGGACCGACAGCTTGGCCAGCAGGTCCGCCTGGAGGCCGTGGGTCAGCTCCAGGATGATGGCGAAGATCATCGTCGTCGCCCCGACCACGGCCGTCCCGATCAAGACCGGCTTGGCCGTCGCCTTGAACGTGTTCCCGGCCCCGTCGTTCTTCTCCAGGTTGTCCTTGGCCGTCTCGAAGTCCGGGTCGAACCCGAACTCCCGCCGGACCTCGTCCTTGACCCCTGGGGCGGTCTCGATGGTGCTCAGCTCGTACACGCTCTGGGCGTTGTCGGTGACCGGGCCGTAGCTGTCGACGGCGATCGTCACCGGGCCCATCCCGAGGAACCCGAACGCCACCAGCCCGAACGCGAACACCGCCGGGGCCAGCATGATCCCCGGGATCAGGGTGCTGATCCCGTAGGCGATCCCCATCAGGATGAGGATGGTCATCCCGAGCCAGTAGGCCGAGAAGTTCCCGGCCACGAACCCGGACAGGATGTTCAAGGACGCCCCGCCCTGGCGGCTGGACGTGACCACCTCCCGGACGTGGGCGCTGTGGGTGCTGGTGAACACCTTCACCAGCTCCGGGATGACGGCCCCGGCCAGGGTCCCGCAGGTGATGATGGTCGAGAGCTGCCACCACAGGTCGGTGTTCCCGGCGATGTCCGGGATCAGGAGGTACGACACCAGGTACGTCAGGACGACCGACACCCCGGAGGTCAGCCAGACCAGGAACGTGAGCGGGGCCTCGAAGTTGAACTCCCGGGCCTCCCCGTAGGCGGCCTTGGCCCGGGCCTCGTTGATGAAGTACGACCCGGCCGACGCCACCACCATCATCACCCGCATCATGAACAGCCAGACCAGGAGCTGGACCTGGACCTTCTGGGCGGCCGCCGCGTCCCCCCCGAACTGGGCCGGGGTGACGGCCAGGAGGATGAACGAGATCAGGGCCACCCCGGTGACCCCGTAGGTCTCGAACCCGTCGGCCGACGGGCCGACCGAGTCGCCGGCGTTGTCGCCCGTGCAGTCGGCGATCACCCCCGGGTTGCGGGCGTCGTCCTCCTTGATCTTGAAGACGATCTTCATGAGATCCGCCCCGATGTCGGCGATCTTCGTGAAGATGCCGCCGGCCACCCGCAGGGCGGCCGCCCCGAGCGACTCGCCGATGGCGAACCCGATGAAGCACGGGCCGGCCAACTCGCCCGGGATGAACATCAGGATGATGAGCATCAGCAGCAGCTCGACCGAGATCAGCAGCATGCCGATCGAGATGCCGGCCTTGAGCGGGATGGCGTAGCACGGGTACGCCTTCCCGGTCAGGGCGGCGAACGCGGTCCGGCTGTTGGCGAACGTGTTCACCCGGATGCCGAACCAGGCCACCCCGTAGCTGCCCAGGATGC
>JAIEQO010000083.1 GCA_019747655.1 Gemmataceae bacterium
GGCTTCTCCACCACCACGCGGGTCCACGGGCGCTCGGTCCCAGGCGGGAGCAGGCCCGACGCCGAGAGGCGCTCGACCACGGTCGGGACGTGGTCCGGGTCGGTGGCGAGGTAATACAGCCGCCTCCCGGGGTTGCCGAAACCGGCCTCGACCTCCCCGAGTCGCCGGGCGAGGCCCGTGTAGCCGTCTGCCGCGGTGAAGTCCGCCCGGTGGTAGAGGACCGACCCGGCGAATCGGTCCCAGTCCGCCCCGGCCTCGACCCCGGCCAGGGCGCGGGACGCGTCCCGGAGTTCGCTCCGGAAACGGTCGTCGTCCTTCTCCCGCCGGCCGACCCCGACGATGGCGAACGGGGCAGCGAAGAACCCGTTCCGCCAGAGCCGGAAAAGCGCCGGCAGGAGCTTCCGGGCGGTCAGGTCGCCGGTCGCCCCGAACACGACCACCGTGAAAGGCCCTGTCACCCGGACCGGGGGCATCGCCGTCCCGCTCGATCCGGCCGGGGACGGGTGACCGGTCAGTCGGCTGTCGCTCCGCGCGGTCGTCGTTACATTCTCTTTCATCCTTGCCCCCATCGTTGTCCATGGTCCCGCCCGCACCGTCATGACAGTGCGCCGCGCACCGCGATCCGGTTGGCCAGGAGCGGCAGCCCGGTCACCAACATCGCCGAGTGCTGTGCGAGTTGCTTGGCGTAAAATGTTGCCGCCCGTCCCTCCAGAACGAGACCCCGTTCCTGGACGACGACCCGCAGGTCGTGGACGTGCGCCCGGCCGGCCAGCCACTGCCGGACCAGCGTTTCGAGGGCTCCCGTGTCGGCCGGGGACGTGTTGGCGGTCGCCATGATGCACTCCGATGTGGGTCAGTGGTGCTTGTACCAGCCGATGCCCTTGATGTCGTTCCACGCCGTCGTCTGGTGGCAGAGAAAGCACTGCCGCACTTGGGCGTGCGGCTGTCCGGCCACCTTCGCCGAGATCATTTGAAAATGCATCATGGAGTGGCTCGGCGGGGCCTGGTGGCACTGGGCGCACTCGGTCGATTGCGGCGTTGGGTGGCGGAACTCCGGGAGCGTCCACTTGTCGGTCCGATGGCACTGGGCGCAGTCCTTGCCGAACAGCCCCTGGTGCCGGTCCTTCGTCCCGTGACAGGCCACGCAGTTCAGAGCCGCCTCACGCCGGGTGATGCCCGGGTGCGGGCCGGCGTCGCTCTCTGCGAGCCACCGCCTCAGCCGATCGGCCGCCTGCTTGTCGTCGGACGTAACCTTGTCAAACCCCATCCGGGTGAGGGTCGTGTGGTCCATTGCCGTCGGCCGGGTCGAACCCCCGCGGTGTTCGGGATGGCACTCGCGGCACGTTCCGACAGTCGCGTGGAACGCGGTCGGCTCGCGCTGGAGAACTCGACTGTCGGCGTGGCAGGCTACGCACTTGTCCGCCGTCGCCCCCTGTCCCCCCGTGTGGCAGGCGGCGCAGTTGTCGGCCAGGAAGGCGTGGGCCGCCGACAGGTCACCCGGGCTGGCCTGCCGCTCCCACGTCGCCGCACGGCCCAGCGTGGTGTACCGCGAGAGCGCCCAAATGCCGAACGCCCCCGCGAACACAACTGCGGCCATTCCAGCCCATCGCTTCCAGCCCGCGGGTGTCATGCGAACCACCTCAGCCCGTAGTGGATGGCCGCCCACACGTGGAGGGCCAGCAGGAGGTACATCACGACGCTCGTGACGACGTGGATCCGGAGCCAGAAGCCGAACCACCACCGGAACGTCTCGTCGGTCTTGATCGCGTACTCCAGGTCGGCCATCGACTCGGCCAACGCCATCGCCCGGACCGAGGCCGGGGGCGGGGCCGAGGCGGTGCGCGGGAACACCTGGAATACGGCAGCCGCCAGCCGGCCCCAGACCCCCGACCACGGGCGGACCAGGGCGGCCTGACCGGGGTCGGCAGCTAAGTCCCCGGCGGCCTGCCGGTAGGCCGACTCCAGCCGGGTCAACATCTCTTTCTTCTCGTTGACATCCAGGGCAATCTGCTTCATCAGGTGGCGGCCAACGAAGCCGCTCAGGACGACGATCAACATGGCCGCTGTCAGCGCCACGCCTAGCGGGCTGTCGAACTTGTGGCCGGTGTGCAGCAGGCCGAGAATGGCACCGAGCAGCCCGGCGTACATGTGCCAGCCGAGCACGGCCCGCATCGACACCCGGCGGGTGACCCACGCCTTGACGGGGCGGACCCGCTTGATGACGGAGTAGGCCAGCGACGCGACCATGAGCACGGCACCGGACACTCCGAGCACTCCGCCCCAGGCGCTGCCCGCAGACTGGGGGTCCCGGTGGACCAGGAACCCCAGCCACAGGACCAGGAGCAGGGCGACCAGGCCGCCGGCGACCAGTGGCTCGCGCTCCCGCATGTCACGCCTCCACCGAGACATCGCCGGCGGCCTTGGCCTGGCAGGCGAGGATGATGTTCTTCTCCTTGTCCCCCGGCTCCAGCCCGTCCTCGACGGCCATCGTCACCGTGCCGGAGAGCAGCTTCACCCGGCACAGGCCGCAGGTGCCGACCCGGCACGAGTTGTCGATCTCGACGCCAAGCTCGTCCGCGACATCGAGGATCACCTTGTCAGACGGGAGCGGGGCCGCCTTGTGCGACCGCGCGAACGTCGCGGTAGGTAACGTGACCGCTGCGGCGGGAGCGGCCGGCCCCGCCGGGGCTGCGGGTTGCGGGGCCACAGCCGCCGGCGCGGGCACCGGCTTGCCCAGAGCCGGGCCGAACGCCTCGGTCTTGACCCGCTCGTTCGGGACTCCGAGTTCGGCCAACTCCTTCTTGACCGCCTCCATGAGTGACACCGGACCGCACAGGTGGACGTACCGCGACGCCAGGTCGGGCACGGACTTGGCGATTAGCTCCCTGGTGATCCGGCCCTTCTCACCCGCCCAGTCGGTCCCCTCGGGGTGCGAGACCGTGACCACCGCGCGGAAGTTCGGGTGGCGGCTCTGGAGGTACTCGATCTCCTCCCGGAAGATGATGTCCGAGGGGGCGTGGACGCCGTAGATGAGATAGATTTCTCCCGCCCACGCCCGGTCGGTCAGGTAGCGGACGACGCTCATCATCGGCGTGATCCCGACCCCGCCGCCGATGAGCAGGATGCACTTGCACTCCCGCCCGGTGAAAACGAAGGACCCCGTGGGGCCCGAGCAGTCCAGCAGGTCGCCTTCGTGAACGCGGTCGTGGAGGTGGCCCGAGACCACGCCCCCGGCCTCGTGCTTGACCGTGACCTCCACATAGTCGTGCTGCGTCGGGGAGGAGGCGATGGTGTAGGCCCGCCGCACCGGCTTGCCGTCGGCCACAACAGTAAGCGTGAGGAACTGGCCGGGCAGGAAGTCGAACGGCAGCACCCCGCCGAGCGGGTTCATAAGCCGGTACGTCTTCACGTCCGGCGTCTCCCGGAAGACGCGGGCCACCCGCAGCCGACCCGACCACCGAGTCGTCGGCCGTTCCGGGTAACCCGGGGGCGGCGCGGCGGAGGGGGCCGGCGCTGGGGTTGTGGTGGCGACCGCGGTGGGAGCCGAGGTGCCGGTCAGCGCCCGGAGGAGGTCGGCGGCCCGGTGCATCTTGCGGTAATACATCACGATCATCACCGCCGCGAAGGCGATCAGGGCGACCATCACGACGAAGTGGAACCAGGACAGTCCGAACGGCCCGCTCCGGGCCGTTGGGGAATCCAGCGGCGGGGTCAGGTTCATCTCCCGCTTGAGCCAGTCTGTTGCGGCCGCGGGCGGGTCCGCTTGGCCGGCCGCCACCCGCCGGGCGGCGATCCCGGACTCCATCCGGGCGGTGCCCTCCCGAATGCGGGCGAGTGCCGCCTGCATCCCGGCCCAGTCCTCCACCTCGGCCGCCCCGGCCAGTCGGTCCAACCCCTCCGCGAGGATCGCCGTTCCGTCCCGAACCCGCTCGTCGCCCGCCGCCCGTAACCGCTCCCGTGCGGCGGCGTCGAGGGTCGGTGAGTTCATCATCTCCGGGAACGGCTCCCGGGCCGGCGGGCGGTGCATGGCGTCCATCATCCCGCCCATGCCGCCTGCCATGCCGCCAACCCCGGCATCCTTTCCGGCCGCGGGCGGAGGCGCATCGGCACCGCCGCCTTTGGGATGGTGCTTCTCGTGATCGGCCGGGGACACTTGGGCGGCGGCAATACCCGTGCCCCCGAGGGCCAGCGCCACGGCCAGCGCGACCCGTGCGGTGTGGCGGGGCATCACTCGGGCACCTCGACGACGCGGTTCATGCTGCCGAACGGGTTTGGGACACACTTGGGGCAGCCCTGGTGCGGCCCGTCACAGTCGGGCTCGCAGCACCACTCTCCGTCCACCACGAACTTGTACTCGTACCGGCCCGGAGGAAGGTCGAGCGTGATCGCCCACGTCCCGTCCGCCTGCCGGGTCAGGGGCGTCGCGGCTGTGTCCCAACCGTTGAATGTCCCGGCCAGGTAGACGATGCCCGCGTGCGGGGCGTGGCAGGTGAATTCGGTGCCCGACGTCCGCTCGCGGGGGCGTGGCTGTTTCGCTGTTGTGCTCATGGCGACCTCCGTTGGCGTGCGGTGAGAAGTCACGGGCGGTCGTTCCGCCCGCATCAGTGGCGGATGATGTAACTGCGGTAGTACGGCGTGTACACCGGGCCGACGTGGTAGTAGGTACCCGAGTACGAGGGGGTATAGACCGTACCGGCGTGCCACGTGTACGGTCGGTAGTAGGCGGGGGCGACCCCGCCGGTGTAGTACCCCGCCGCCGGGTAGACGTAACTGTGCGTGGAGTAGTACGACGGCGCGTAGCCGCCATAGTGCCCACCTCTGAACCCGCCGTAGTACCCGCCGTACCCGTGGCGGTACTGGGCCTGGGCGGACCCGGACGCGGCAAGCAACCCGCCCGCCGTCAGCACGGCCAGGATTAGGACTCGGGTGTTCGCGGACATGGTCGTCTCCTTCGGGTGCTTGAGGTCAGGACTCAGGTTGATGACGACATCACGACTTCCGGCTCAGTTCGTCGGCCGGCCGCATGTGGTCGCTCACGGGGTCTTCGGGTGGACGTGGGCCGGGTCGGGGGCCGTTTTGGCGGCCGGCTGCGCGTACCCGAGCAGGATCTTCCGCTGGTCGTCGGTGAGCACCTGGGCAGCCTCGCCGACCGACCGAATGAACGCCAGCCGCTGGTCGCCCCGGAGCTTCTCGACCTCCCGCACCTTCGCCTCGATCTTGGCCGCGTCGGGTTGGTCCGCCGCGGTCAGCTCCCACAACTGCTGCTCGCCCTCCTCAATCTTCCGCTGGGCGGTCGCTTTCTCGGTCGTCGCCTTCTGCTTCATCTGGCCGAGCTTGGTCTTCTGCTCGGTGGAGAGGGTGATGTGCTCGGGGTGGTCGAGGAAGAAGTCGGTGGCCCCGATGTGGTAGATGTGCGACGCCCCGGGGAAGCCGGGGAGGGCGGCGGTCATCTTCATCTTCTTCCCCTTCGCCCCGCCCATGCTCCCCATGCCCATCATGTCCATGTCGTCCATCATCCCCATGCCGCCACCGCCCCCGCTCATCCCGGCCATGCCACCCCCGGACCCGCCGCCCATCATGTCGTCCATCATCCCCATGCCGCCCCCGGACCCACCGGCCGCGCCGCCCATCGCCTTTTTCTTGCCGCCCATACCGCCCATCATCCCATCCATGTCCATCATCCCGCCCATACCGCCCCCGGACCCGCCGCCCGCGCCACTGCCCATCCCGGCCATGCCACCCCCGGCCGGCGGGGCGATCTTGGCCACCGCCGCTTCGAGGCGGGTGACCTTCGCCTGGAGCAGTTTGATCTGCTCCAGCAGCTCCTTGTTCGGGTCGGCGGCCTTGTCCGCCGGCTGGGCGTGTTTGGGATCGGGCTGCGGGTCTTTTGGACCCTGCCCGGTGGCGAACACCGGCCAGGCGACCAGGAAGCCGAGGACGGCGGACGCCGCCCCGACCGTGAGATACCGGCTCCGCGCGGACTGGAACAGCATGGCTGAATCTCCAAACGGGTGAAGGCGGCCCGATCGGATCGGGCCGCGCCGTAAGCCGGCCGCGCCGTAAGCCGGCCGGTTTCAGATCAGTGCTTCAGGTGCTCGATCATTTCCTTGCACGACTTGGCGCAGTCCCGGCACGCCTTCGCGCACGCGGCCATGTGCTTGTCGTCGGGGAACTTCTCGCAGGCGGCCGCGCACGCCTCGGTACACTTGACGCAGCACTCGCAGGCGTGGGCCGCGAACGGGCTGTGCCGGGCGACCAGGGCGGCCGCCGTCTTGCAGCACTCGGCGCAGTCGATGCAGGTGTGCAGGGTCGCCGCGTGCTCCTTCTTCCCGGCCGCCAAGTTCTCGGCGCAGTGGTGGAAGCACATGTCGCACTCGACCATGCACGCGGCGCACGCCTTCGCGCAGGCGGCGAAGTGCTCGTGGTGGTCGTCCCCCTTCTTGTCGTCCGCAGTGGCGGTCCCGGCTCCGGCGAGGA
>JAIEQO010000715.1 GCA_019747655.1 Gemmataceae bacterium
CCCCGACGGCCCCCGCCACCCGCGCCCCGCCCCCGCTCCCGTGTCGGGTGAGGGGGCGTATCTACCGGCAGGTTTTGCCGCTGAACAGGGGAAGAATTACAATCCCGCCGCCGCCGTCGATTCCAACCGGCCGCCGGCGGTAAGATGAGCAGGACCGGGAGGGGCGGAGGCAGCAGACCCCACCCCCTATCCCCCTCCCCCCGCGGGGGGAGGGGGGCCCGGACAGGAGGCGTTGGTACCGGTCCCCCCTCCCCCGCGGGGGAGGGGGATAGGGGGTGGGGTCTCATGCGCATCGCTCGCTGGGTGGTCGGGGCGGTGGGGGCGGCCGCGGTGGCGTGCGGGGGGCTGGCCGTGTGGTGGCACGTCAGCCCGGCGACCGCCGGGCCCGAGCTGAACCCCGACGACCCGCCCAAGCCGTCCGGGTTCGCGGCCGACGCCCCCAAGCCGGTCGACCTGAAGTTCGACCCGGAGCGGGCGCTCAAGTATCTCAAGCAGCTCTGCGACCTCGGCTCGCGGGTCAGCGGCACCGAGGGGATGCGGAAGCAGCAGGACTTGCTGGAGGCCCACTTCAAGGAGCACGGGGCGGCCGTCACCCGGCAGGAGTTCCAGGCCAAGCAGCACAGCCGCCGGGACAAGACCCCGATGGCCAACCTCGTCATCTCGTGGAACCCGGCCGCGGACCGCCGGGTGCTGATCTGCTCGCACTACGACACCCGCCCGATCGCCGACCAGGAGGCCAACCGGGCGAGCTGGAACCGGCCGTTCGCCAGCGCCAACGACGGGACCAGCGGGGCGGCCCTGATGATGGAGCTGGCCCACCACATGAAGGGGCTGAAGGGGGCCGTCGGGGTCGACTTCGTCCTGTTCGACGGCGAGGAGTACGTCTTCGAGACGAACCGGACCGGGGCCGGCGGGGACAAGTACTTCTTCGGGTCGGAGCACTTCGCGGACGACTACCTGAAGACGCGGAACACGCGGAAGCACCGGTACGAGGCCGGGGTGCTGCTCGACCTGTTCTCGGGGAAGGACGCGAAGCTGAAGGTGGAACAGTACTCGTACGCGGCGGCCCCGAAGCTGGTGGACCAGGTGTGGGGGGTGGCGGCGGCGGTCGGGGCGAAGTCGTTCCGGTACGAGGCCGGGTATGAGGTCCAGGACGACCACCTGGCCCTGAACCGGGCCGGCATCCCGTGCGTCGACGTGATCGACTTCGACTACCCCCACTGGCACAAGCTGACCGACACCCCGGACAAGGTCTCCGGCGACCAGATGGCCGAGGTGGCGAAGGTCCTGGCGACCTGGTGGACGGGGCTGAAGTAGGGGCGGCGGCCGAGATCGATTCCGGGCTCCCGGCGGGGTACAATCCGACCGGAGGCCCCGCCATGCCGCTCCGCGACCACTTCCGTTCGCCGGTGAACGACACCCACTCGTGGGACGAACTCCACGGCCAGTGGCCCGGGGAGATGGTCCGCCACCTCACCACCATCCTGCCGCCCGGCTACCGGGCCGGGCCGAGGGTCCACCTCGGCTCATCGTTTGAGGTGGACATCGGCACGTTCGAGTCGGACGCGGCCGACCCGGACCGGGCGGCCGACGCCGGCGGGGGCGGCACCGCGACCGCCACCGCGGCGGCGACCGCCGCCCTCGCCCCCACCCTGACGGTCGAGGCCGACCTGTCCGACCCGGACGAGTACGAGGTCCGCATCTACGACGCCGAGCGGGGGCGGACGCTGGTGGCGGTGGTCGAGATCGTCAGCCCGTCGAACAAGGACCGGCCGGACACCCGGGCCCAGTTCGTCGGCAAGGTGATCGGGCTGTTGCAGCAGGGCGTGTGCGTGTCGCTCGTCGACCTGGTGAGCGTCCGGTCGGCGAACCTGTACGCCGAGCTGCTGGACCTACTCGGCCGGGCGGACCCACAGCTCGCCCCGACCCCGCCGCCGCTGTACGCCATCACCCTGCGGGGGCGGAAGCCGGCCCGCCGCCGGCGTCACCGCCTCGACGCCTGGTTCTACCCGATGGTCGTCGGCGAGCCGCTGCCGACGCTCCCGATCTGGCTAACGCCCGACCTCTGCGTGATGCTCCCGCTCGAAACGAGCTACGGGGAGACGTGCCGGGTCCTGGGCATCGCGTGACCCCCGGCCGGCCGATGGCCGAGGTGGCGAAGGTCATCGTGACCTGGTGGATGGGGCTGAAGTAGAGGCGGCCGGCGATGCGGGGGATCGAGGTCCGGTACGAGTCCCATGCGGCCCGGCCGTCCCGGTCGGACGGGTCGGACTTCGCCCGGTTCTTCGGCCCGGTCCTGCACCGGCTGCGGCCGCTCGTCTGGCTGGTGGACGGCCAGGCGTTTCGGTATCGGCCGGAGTGGGACGGAGATTTGCCCGAGGCCGAAGAGGGCCGCCGGGGGTGGGTCGAGGTCCGCCCCGGGATCGGCTACGGGGTGCTGTCACCCGGTCTCCTCGCCGACTACGCCGACAACGTGAACGACGACTGGAACGACCTGTACGGCTTCACCGCTCCGCCGGCCGACTGGCGGGGGTGGTTGGGCCGCCGGGAGGGCACCAGCACCGCCCGGTCCGGCGGCCGGGCCGACGCCGCGGCCCGGTTCGTCGCCGAAACGGTCGAGGTCTGCTTCTTCTCGGTCGACGGAGCGTACTGGGAGTTCTTCGCCCGGGACGGAGGCCTGATTGAGGACGCCCGGGCGCACCTAGCCGGCCTGCCCGGCATCCGGGTGGTGGACGCGGTGTTGACGGAGAGCGTCGGGCTGTAGCCCGGTGGTGGCGGTCCCGCGGTCGGTCTGGTACGCTGACGGGGGGTGCCGGGTTGGCTGAGTCGCGGGGGTGGCCCGATGCTGCGGTACAAGGCCGGGTACAAGTTCGTCGACGGCGGGGTCCACGCCCAGGTGCTCGACTTCCCGGCCGCCATCACCTGCGGGGCCGACCTGCCCGAGGCCCGGCGGGGGCTCGCCGCCGCCCTGCTCGACGTGGCCGAAACCAACCTGGAGCTGGGCCGGCCCCTACCGACCCCGAACCCCCGGGCCACCGACCCCGGCATGGACCTGGAGGAGCCGATCTACCTACACCTCCGGGTCAGCACCGAAGTGGCCGAGGAGCCGGCCGGGGTGGTCGCCCCGTGAAGCGGCGGGACCTCATCCGGCACCTCCAACAGAACGGGTGCGAACTCCTCCGCGAGGGCCGCAGCCACTCGGTCTGGGTGAACCCGGCGACCGGCGAGCAGACCAGCATCCCCCGGCACCGGGAGGTGATCGACTTCACCGCCCGCGGCATCTGCCGCCAGCTCGGCGTCCCCGAGCCGGGTGCGGAGAACGGATGAGCCCGCGGCGGCTGCTCCGGGCCGGGCCGAGTCTGGTCGGGCCGCCCGCGCAGAAGGGAGCTTCGTGGCCGGCCGCACGATCGCCGTCGGCGACATCCACGGCTGTAGCGCCGCCCTGGCGGCCGTGCTCGACGCCGTCGCCCCCGGCCCGGCCGACACGGTCGTCACCCTCGGCGATCACATCAACCGCGGGCCGGACACCCGCGGCGTGCTGGACCAGCTCATCGCCCTCGCCGGCCGCTGCAAACTCGTTCCGCGCCTCGGGAACCACGAAGAGGTACTGCTCGACGCCCTCCGGGACATCGGCCACCTCCGCCGGTGGCTGAACATGGGGGGGCCGACGCCCTCCGGTCCTACGGGTGGGTCCTCGGCGGGCCGCGGCGGCCGCTGGCCGACTGGATACCCGAGCCCCACCGCCTCTTCCTGGCCGGCTGCCGGGACTACCACGAGACGCCCACCCACCTGTTCGTCCACGCCGGCTACATCCCCGAGTTGCCGCTGGCCGAGCAACCGGGGTTGGCCCTCCGCTGGCGGACGACCGAACCCGCCGCGGCCGCCCCGCATCATTCGGGCAAGGTGGCCGTGGTCGGGCACACCCCGCAACGGTCCGGGGAGGTGCTGGACCTGGGGTTCCTGGTCTGCATCGACACGAACTGCGCCCGCGGCGGGTGGCTGACCGCCCTCGACGTGGACGCCGGGCGGGTGTGGCAGGCCGACCGGGCAGGCCGGCTCCGGGCGAGGTCGACTTGACACGACCGGCCTGAGTGGGTCGCCCCTTCGGGGCTACGAAACACACCCGATCCGTAGTCCCGGGGTTGTCACCCCGGGCTATTCCCGGTCGCCCCGTTGGGGCGACGAGATCGCGTCGGGGTCGGCCGGTCAACGGCCGGGTCGACCGGGTGGCCCGGCTGTTCCTCCCTGTTGGGGCGACAAAATCGCGTCGGCGGTGCCGTCCGCCGATTCGGTCCGGCACACCGGGGACTCGGTCCGGTACACCGGGGACCATGTGCTTGCCGCCCCGAAGGGGCGACCGGGAATAGCCCGGGGTGGCAACCCCGGGTACGATCCGCATACCCAACCACCCGTAGCCCCGAAGGGGCGACCCGCGCCCGGCGGGGCGGCCCGCCGGGGTTGCCCAGCCGCGGAGCCGCCCGTGCCGCAGTCCCTCGCCTCGGTCTACCTGCACGTCGTCTTCAGCACCAAGCACCGGGCCCCGGCCATCACCCCCGACCTCCGCCCCCGGCTGTACCCGTACCTCGCCGGCACCGCCCTCGGGTCCGGAACCAAGCTGCTCGACGCCGGCGGGGTGGCCGACCACGTCCACCTGCTCGTCTCGCTCGGCCGCGAACTCACGATCGCCGACCTCGTCAAGACCCTCAAGGCCGGGTCGTCCCGGTGGGTCCACGACACGTTCCCGGGCCGGCGGGACTTCGCCTGGCAGGCCGGGTACGGGGCGTTCTCGGTCGGGTTCCCGGAACTCGGGGCGGTCCGGGCGTACATTGACAGCCAGGAGGACCACCACCGGGCGACGCCGTTCCAGGGCGAGTTCCGGGCGCTGCTGACCCGCCACGGGGTCGCGTGGGACGAGCGGTACGTGTGGGACTGACGGGGGGTGGCGGCACCTCCGTTCGAGGGATGACCATGATCCGGGCCCTGGCGTGTCTCGCGGTCCTCCTCGCCGTTCACGCGGCCCCGGCCGACGACCCGAAGCCGGCCCCGGCCGCGAAGGTCGTGGTGTCCGGTCAGCCGGTCGGCCGGGTCCTGATCCGGACCACCGCCGGCGGGGAGACCACGACCGTCCGCGCCACCCTCCTCAAGCTGGACGACCGGACGACGGTAGCCGTCGTCCTGCCGGCGGAGAAGAACCCGCCGAAGAAGGCCGCCCCCGGCGGGCCCGACCCCGACCTGGAGGCCGCCCTCCGCGAGGCCACCGGGCGGGCCTCGGCCGTCGCCGCCGAGGGCCGGCTGTCGTCCACCGACGACCCCCTCGTGGTCGCGGCGGCCGGCCCGAAGGGGGCGAAGACGGTTCCGCTCGTCCGGGCCGACAAGCTGACCGACCTGACCGACGCCAACCGGAAGGACTTCCCGCCGCCCGGCTCGGCCCGGGTCGAAGGGGTCCTCGCCGCGGCGGACGTGAAGCTCGGCCCGGACGCGGCCCGCTGGGTGGTCGGCGGGGAGCCCCACCCGGTCCCGCTCCTCCTGCCGGCCGACGGGCCGGTGCCGGCCGCCGGGGCGAAGGTCCGGGCGGCCGGGCCGGCCCGGGTGGTGGACGGGCGGTTCGTGGTGGCGGTCAGGGAGCTGGCCATCATCAAAGGGGAGTGATCGCGGGTAGTGCCTCAATCTGGTTCGTGTGGCCGGGGCGGAAGCCTTCCGGGGCGACGGAACCCCGAGTGGTGGTTCCGCGCCCCGTCTGGTATGTTGACGGCAGGTCCACCCGCCCGGGGCCTACCGATGGACGTGCGGTACTACATCGACCCGGCCGCCGGGGTGCCCCACATCTATGGCCACGGCGTCACCGAGGCCGAGGTCGAATGGGTGCTGGCCGGCCGGGGTGAGGAAGGCCCTTCGGCCGGCGGGACCCGTCAGAAGATCGGTCGGACCGCGGCCGGCCGTTACCTCCGGGTGGTGTTCGTCCCGGACGGGGGCGGCGACGGGGTGTTCGTGGTGACGGCGTACCCGGTCGCCGGCCGGGCGCTGAAGGCGTACCGCCGGCGGAAGCGGAGGCGCGGGCGATGAACCAAACGAAGTTCCCGGCCGGGTGGGACGAGGGGCGGGTGCGGGAGCTGATCGCCGAGCTGGACGCCCGGACCGACGAGGAGTGGGTGGCGGCCGACGAGGCGGCCGCGGCGGCGGGGGAGGACGAGGTCGTCGTCGCCGTCCCGGCCGCCCTGATGCCCGAGATCCGCCGGCTCCTGGCGGCCTACAAGAAGCCGGCCTGACACCCCGCCGGCCCCTGCTAAGATGGGGGGTATCCGTCCGGCGGGGGTGATCCGCATGGGGTTCGTGGTGGTCCGGTGCCCGGGGTGCCGGGGGGCGGCCCGGGTCGGGCCGGAGGCCGTCGGCTTGCTCGTCGTCTGCCCCCGGTGCAGCGACCCGTTCCTGGCCGTCGAGGAGGCCGCCCCGGTCGGCCCGCCGGCCCGCGCCCCCGGCCGCCCCCGG
>JAIEQO010000547.1 GCA_019747655.1 Gemmataceae bacterium
ACGCGGAGATGGCCCGGGTGTTCAACCTGGGGGTCGGGTTCGTGGTGGTCGCGTCGCCGTCCTTTGCCAACAGCATCATCGCCCAGCTCGGCGGCGCGGGCATCAAGGCGTGGGTCCTGGGCGACGTGCGGCCCGGCGAGCCGGGGGTCGAGTTCGTGTGACAGGGACCCAGGGCTCGCGCCCTGGGCTACCGGCGGTCGCCCCTCCGGGGCTCCGGACGGAGGGGCCACCCGTGGACCAGAAGTGGCTGGCCGTCCTCGTGACCGTCGCCTTCAGCGCCGTCGGGGTGCTGGGCGACTACTTCCTGAAGCGGGCCAGCGAGCAGGCGTACCCGCTCAAGACCTGGCCGTTCGCCCTCGGCTTCCTCGTCTACTCGTCCACCGCGTTCGGCTGGCTGTTCGTGATGCGGCACCTCAAGCTGGCGACCATCGGCGTCGTCTACTCGGTGTCGATGGTCGCCCTGCTCACCCTGGTCGGGTGGCTGGCGTTCGGGGAGGAGATCGGCCGGTCCGAGGCGGTCGGGCTGGTGTGTGCGGTCGCCGCCCTCGTCCTCCTGACCCGCGGCTGACCACCGGCCGTCAGACGACCCGGCCGGTCACGTCCAGGGTCGCCTGGATCATCGCGTTGCCGACCGTCAGGGCCTGGATGTTGGCGGTGAACACCCGCTGGGCCACCAGCAGGTTGACCAGCTCGGTCGTCAGGTCGACGTTCGACCCCTCCAGGGCGCCCGGCCGGAGCGTGCCGAACCCGTCCTCGCCCGGGAACCCGGTCGTCCCCGGTCCGGACCCGGGGGACTCGGCGAACGTCGTGTCCCCGACCCGGAGCAGCCCGGCCGGGTTGACGAACCGGACCAGCCCGACCCGGCCGACCGCCGCCGGGCCGGTGGGGGTCAGGGCCGTGACCGTCCCGTCCGGCTGGATCGCCACGTTCGTCGACCCGGGCGGGACGACGACGGCCGGCTGGAGCAGGAACCCGTCGGTCGTCACCAGGTTGCCGGCCGCGTCCAGGGAGAGGTTCCCCCGGCGGGTGTACCCGGCCCGGCCGTCGGGCAAGGTGACGGTCAGGAACCCCTCGCCCTCGATGGCCACGTCCAGGGGAACCCCGGTCTGCTGGGTCGCCCCCTCGTTGAAGTTCCCGGTGACGGCCGCCGGGCTGACCCCGAGCCCGGCCTGGGAGGCGGCCGGGCCGGCGAGCGAGAGGGTCTGGTAGAACAGGTCCTGGAACTCGGCCCGGGCCGTCTTGTAGCCGACGGTGTTGGAGTTGGCGACGTTGTTGCCGGTCACGTCGAGGGAGAAGTCGGCGGCCGCGATCCCGGTCTGGGAGACGTTCAGGGCGATCGACAGCATGGGTGCGGCCTCCCGGGGTGTACCCCGGTTGTCGGTCTCGCCGACCGCCGGGTCAAGTCGTCCGGGTGCGAAACGCCCCGGCCTTCCCGTCACCCGGCCGTCACACCCGCTTCGGCCGGAACAGGTCGGACCGGCGGACGCCGAACCGGTTCAGCCAGTAGCTGCCGACGGTGGCCAGGGTCTGGACCCCGTACCGGGCGCTGCGGCGGAAGTTGATCTGGCTGGCCTCGTCGAAGTACCGGACCGGGACCGGCACGTCCCCGAGCCGGAACCCGAAGTGGACGGCCTGGACCAGGAACTGGGTGTCGAACACGAAGTCGTCCGAGTTCCGCTCGAACGGGATCGTCTCCAGGACGCTCCGGCGGTACACCCGGAAGCCGCTGTGGAACTCGCCGAGGTTCTGGCCGAGCAGGCAGTTCTCGACGGCCGTGAGCCCGCGGTTGCTGACGTACTTCCACCACGGCATGCCGCACTTCAGGGTTTCCGCCCGGCTCCGCACCCGGTTCCCGAGGACCACGTCGCAGATGCCCAGCTCGACGATGCCGACGGCGTGGGGGATGACCCGGGCGTCGTACTGGTAGTCCGGGTGGATCATCACCACGATGTCGGCCCCGTGGTCCAGGCAGTACCGGTAGCACGTCTTCTGGTTGCCGCCGTAGCCCCGGTTGCGGTCGTGAACGATGACCGTCAGCCCCATGTCCCGGGCGATCTTGACCGTGTTGTCGGTGCTGCAATCGTCCACGAGCAGGACTTCGTCCACGCTCCCGTGGGGGAAGTCGGCCAGGGTGGCGGCCAGGGTGGCGGCGGCGTTGTACGCCGGCAGCACGGCCACGACCTTGTGCTTCCGCCGGGGGACCGGGTCGTCGGGCTTGAGGATGTCCCGGACCGGGAACGGCGGCCGGGTGGGGGTGAGCGGCGGCTCGGTCAGCAGGGTGGAGGACATGCGGCGGCCGGTGGGGCGCGGTGCGGGACCCTTTCACACTACGACGCCGAACCGGCCGGGGTATTCCCGATCAGAAGAGACCCCACCCCCTAACCCCCTCCCCCGGGGGGAGAGGGGGGACCGGACATCGGAGGGTCGGGGCTTCCTCCCCCTCTCCGTTGCGGGGAGGGGAAGCAAAGGGGAGGGGAACCGACCGGGGGGAGGGGTCTCCCCGCTACCCCCGCAGCCGGTACGGGACTTCCAGCCCGTGCCGGCCCATCAGGTCCGCGTCGGCCAGCAGCTCCGCGGCCGGGCCGTCGGCGGCCAGCCGCCCGCCGTCGAGGACCAGCACCCGCGGGCACAGGTCGAGGACGAGGTCGAGGTCGTGGGTGGCGATCAGCTTCGTGCCGGGCAGGTCGCGGAGCAACTCGATGAGTTCCCGCCGGCCGCGGGGGTCGAGGAACATGGTCGGCTCGTCCAGGAGCAGCACGGCCGGCCGCATGGCCAGCACCCCGGCCAGGGCCGCCCGCCGCCTCTCGCCGCCGGACAGGTGGAACGGCACCCGGCCGCCGGCGTCGGCCAGCCCGACGGCCTTCAGGGCGTCGCCGGCCGCGGCCCGGGCCTCGTCGGCCGTCGCCCCGAGGTTCAGCGGCCCGAAGGCCACGTCGTCCAGGACGGTCGGGCTGAAGAGCTGGTCGTCCGGGTTCTGGAAGACGACGCCGACCGTCTCGGGGAGTTTCTTCCGCTGGGCCGGGTCGGCCGGGTCGAGCCCGCCGACGGACGCCTGCCCCGGCTTACCCGATAGCACGCCGCAGAGCCGGAGGAAGAGGGTCGTCTTGCCGGCCCCGTTCGGACCGACGAGGGCGGCGCACTCGCCGTCGCCGACCGTGAACGTGACGCCGTCCAGGGCCCGCCGCCCGTCGGCGTAGGTGTGGGAGAGTTGATGAGTCCGGAGTACGGGGTGCGGTGTCACGACGGCCCCAGGCGGTCCCAGATCACCAGGGCTATCGTACCGGCGGCGAGCAGCACGAACCCGGCCACGTCGTCGGCCGTCGTCCGGAACGCGGCCAGGGTGTGCAGCCGGCCGGCGAACCCCCGGCACCGCATGGCGTCGGCCACCCGGTCGGCGCGATCCGCCCCCCGGACCAGGACGGCCCCGGTCAGGTGGCCGAGGGTGCGGTAGCCGTGGCGGGTGGCCGTCGCCTTGAACCCCCGGACCCGAGCCGCCGTCCGCATCCGCCGCAGCTCGTCGCCGAGTAGGAACGTGTACCGGTACGCCAGCAGGGCCAGCAACACCAGAACCCCCGGCACCCGGAGCCGGGCGGCGGCCGCGAACGTCTGGTGCAGCGGGGCCGTCCCGACCAGCACGAGTGTGAGCGACCCGATGGCTAGCGCCCGGCACAGGACGGCCAGCCCGGACACGACCCCGCGTTCCGACACCCGGACGGGGCCGAGTGACCAGGCCGGGCCGTCGAGGGTGAACGGCAGCACTAGGAGGAACGGCAGGGCCGCGACGGCGAACACCGCCAGCCGGGGCCGGACCCACCGCCCGGGCAGCCGGGCCAGCGCCAGCAGCCCCAGCCCGGCGGCGAGTGCGACGGTCGCCGGCGGGAGGCGGTCGAGGGCCGCCACCCCGGCCACGGCCACGGCCACGGCCGCCAGCTTCCAGCGGGCGTCCCACCGGGCCAGCGGCGATAGGGGAACCGGGCGTTCGCGGGCGGCGAGGGTCATCGGGCGAACCTCACCCGGGCCTGTCGGCCTGGGCTCTGTTGTCACGGCCCTTCGGGCCTAAAACCCGGGGCCGGAGGGCCGAAGGCCCGACACACCACAGCCCAGGCCGACAGGCCCGGGTCCGGGGGCCCGAAGGTCTGTTGTACCGGCCGGCGGTCCGGTACACTCGTGGCATGACACCACTCCTCCTGACCGCCGGCCTCGTCGCCGCCCCGGAACCGCCCGCCGTGGACACGTCGTTCCTCAAGCAGTACGCCGAGACCCGCGGGTTCATGCTCGGCCGGCCGGCCAAGCCGAAGGTCACGCCGGACGGCAAGGCCGTCTTGTTCCTCCGGTCGGAGGCCAAGTCGTCCCGTCAAAGCCTGTACGAATTCGACATCGCCACCGGCAAGACGAAGGAGCTGCTGACGCCGGACATGCTCCGGAAGGGGGCCGACGACAACCTGACGCCGGAGGAGAAGGCCCGGCGGGAGCGGCAGCGGGTGACGGCCGGCGGGTTCGCCGACTACCACCTCAGCCCGGACGGCAAACAGGTGTTGGTGAAGCTCGGGAACACGCTGTTCATCCTCGACCGCGAGACCGGCAACACCCGCGAGCTGAAGCCCGGCGGCGAGGGGGCGATCGTCGATCCGAAGTGGTCGCCGGACGGCAAGCTGGTCGGCTACGTCCGCGGCTACGACGTGTACGCCTACGACCTCGCCGCGGACAAGGAGCAGGCCGTCGCCACCGGCGGCACCCCGGTCAAGACGCACGGGCTGGCCGAGTTCGTGGCCCAGGAGGAGATGGGCCGGTTCAGCGGCTACTGGTGGTCGCCGGATAGCAAGTCGATCGCCTACGAGGAGGCCGACCACGCCGGCGTCGAGCAGTGGTACGTGGCCGACCCGTTCAAGCCGGACGTGCCGCCGGCCCCGCAGTTCTACCCGCGGCCGGGGAAGAAGAACGTGGCCGTCCGGCTCGGGGTCAAGCCGGTCGCCGGCGGCGAAACGGTTTGGGTCGAGTGGGACCGCAAGAAGTACGAGTACCTGGCCTCCGTCTCCTGGGAGCGGAGGGGCTACCGCCCGGCCGACCCGAAGGCCGATCCGTTTCCGGACCCGCTGGCGGTTGTGGTACAAGACCGGGGGCAGCACGGACTCGCCCTCCTGGCGGTCGACACGAAGACGGGGGGCACGACCCCGCTTGTGGCCGAGACCGACACCGCCTGGGTGAACATCCCGCCGAACGTCCCGGCTCGGAGCGGGGGTGAGTACCTCTGGCTCGCCCGCAACGGCGATCGGTACGAAATCCAGCGGCGGAGCGATGACGGGAAACTGATGGGGTTGGCCGCGCCGGCCGGGGAAAACGTCACCGAGGTCATCCGCACCTTTTCCGGCTACGGGGTGCTGCCCGGACCGTTGGACGGCTCCGGCCCGGTGGTCGCTTACCATGTCGCACCGGACCCGACCCAGCAGCAGGTCCGGGTCATGTCGTTCGGCGCCCGATACCACACGCCGGGGTCCGAGACCGGGGGGCACCTGACCACCAAGCCGGGCGTCCATACCGGCTCGTTCGGCAACCATGACACGTCGTTCGTCATCACCTCGACCACCCTCAAGACGATGCCGCGGGCGGCGGTCATGAACTACTCCCACGAGAAGGTGGGGGAGCTGCCCTCGGTGGCGGCCGAGCCGCCGTTCACGCCGAACGTCACCGTCGGGAAGGTCGGCGACTACTACACGGCGATCGTCCGGCCGCGGGACTTCGACCCGAAGAAGAAGTACCCCGTCATCGTGGACGTGTACGGCGGGCCGAAACACCTGCACGTCGTCCAGGCGATGCGGAACTGGCTCGTCCCGCAGTGGCTCGCGGACCAGGGATTCATCGTCGTGGCGATCGACAACCGCGGCACCCCCGGCCGCGGCCGGGACTGGGAGAAGGCCGTCTACCAGAAGTTCGGCACCGTCCCGCTCGAAGACCAGGTGAAGGGGCTGCACGCCCTGTGCGACAAGTACCCGGAGCTGGACCGCGACCGGGTCGGCATCGTCGGCTGGTCGTTCGGCGGGTACATGGCCGCCAACGGCGTCCTCCGCCGGCCGGACGTGTTCAAGGCGGCCGTGGCCGGTGCCCCCGTGACCGACTGGGCCGACTACGACACCCACTACACCGAGCGGTACATGGGCCTGTTGCCGGAGTCGCAGAAGGCGTACGACGAGGCGTCGCTGATCCCCCTGGCAAAGGACCTGAGCCGGCCGCTCCTGCTCGTCCACGGGACGGCCGACGACAACGTCTACTACCGGCACTCGCTGAAGCTGGCCGACGCCCTGTTCCGGGCCGGCCGGCCGTTCGAGGCCCTGCCGCTGCCCGGCGTGACGCACATGGTCTCGGCCGACCCGGTAGTGATGGAACGCCTCTGGGCCAAGACGGCGGGGTTCTTCCGGCAGCACCTGGGGGTGCCGACCCGGTAAACCGACCCGGGGTTCCACCCCGGGCTACGTTGTGCGACCCCTTCAGGGTCGGGAGAACCGGACCGCCCCGCAGCCTGAAG
>JAIEQO010000924.1 GCA_019747655.1 Gemmataceae bacterium
AGGCCGGGCGGGATCAGCATGCGGGCGGTCATCGACCCCCTCCGTGGGGCGGCGGTCATTCGTCGTACTCGCACCGGACCCGGATCCGCTCCCCGCACGGGCAGGTCACGTCGATCGCCCGGATCACCCCGTCTTCGCGGACGAGCTGGACGGTCGGCTCCGCCCGGCCCCCGGCCGCCGGCGGCACCCCGACCCGGACCGGGTCGGCCGACACCTTGACCCGGTCGGCGGTCACGACCGCCCCCGGCCGGTCCCCGTCCATACCGCCTCCTGGCGGGCCTGCGATTACGCGATTGAGGCCGGCTGATACATGGGCCCGGGTGGCGTGTCAACCGCGACCGAAACCGTCCGGGCGAGCGGGGGGCGTGAGCCCCCTGATCGGTACCGGCGAACCGCGACCGTCAGGGAGCGGGTGAACCACCCCCTCGCTCACGCTCGGGGTTCGCCAAGACATCAGGGGCCTGACGGCCCCCGCTCGCCAAGAACGGTCACACCCCCACCTTGTCCCGCAGCCGCTCGCCCAGCTCGAAGGTGGCCTTGGTGATGAGCCGGGAGATCCGCGACGGCGACAGCTTCATCACCTCGGCGATCTCCTTCAGCCGGAGGTCCTCGCGGTAGTACAGGGTGACGGCCAGCCGCTCCTTCGGCGGCAGCGACTCGATCGCGTCGGCGAGCTGCTGGACCGCCTCCGCCCGCTCGGCCTCGGCGTCCGGCCCGTCGGCCGCCGTCGCCGGCCCGAACCCGGCCGGGTCGGTGGCCTGCTCCCACGACACCGTCCGGCCGAACTTCTCGGCCGCCAGGGCGTCGGCCACCTCGTCCGGGGAGAGCCCGGTGGCCGCGGCCAGGGCCTCGACCGTGACGGGCGGCGGCAGGTCCCGCTGGGCCTTGCGGACGAGCGCCACCCGCTCCAGCATGTGCTGGGGCAGCGGGCTGTTCCGCCGCAGCTCGTCCAGGATCGCCCCCCGCACCCGCAGGTACGCGAACGTCTTGAACTGGGCGTTCCGGGCCGGGTCGAACTTGCCGGCCGCTTCGACGAGGCCCAGCACCCCGGCCGACTCGAGGTTCTCGACGTCGACCCCCGGCGGGAGCCCGCCGACCAGCCGGCCGATGACGTGCTTGACCAAAGGCAGGTGGGACAGGATCAGCTCGTCCCGCCGCCGCAAGTCGGCCTGCCGCTGGTACGCCTGGATGCCGTCACTCATGGTGTCACTCGGGCGAGCAAGGTGGGCGGGCCGCCGGCCGAGGGGCCGCACGATCAACGCAGATGAAGACCGATCAAGAAAGAATGTCTCTGTTCGGATCGTCTCTTCTTCGGCGTTTATCGTGCGGCGGGGTTTTCCCTACGCCGGCTGCGGCTCCAACAACCCGGCCAGCGCGGACGACGGCCCGGCGGCCGCCAGCTCCTCCGGCCGGACGATGGCCACCGGCTCCATCAGCACGTCGTTCGGGATTTCCTGGTACGAGATCACCGTCAGATCGGAGAGCGTCCGGGCCAGGGCGTGGTGCAGGGCCCGGCGGATGCTCGAATCACAGAGCAACGCGACCTCCTGCCCGCGGGCCCCGGCCTTGCGGACCTCGGCCGCCAGCCGCAGGGTCAGTTGCTCCAGCCGGGCCGGGTCGAGGGCGATCTGGTTGTTCTGGACCGCCCGCCGGAACTCGACCTCCAGCCGCGGGTCGAGGACGACCGCCCGGATGCGGCCGGTGGCGTCCCGGAACCGGTCGACGACCGCCCGGCCGATGTCCTGCCGGACTCGTTCCGTGAGGTCGCCCACATCCTTGACCGTCGGGGCATGGGCGGACAGGCTCTCCAGAATCCGCCCGAGGTTCGACACCGGCACCCGCTCGGCCAACAGCAGTGTCAGGACCCGGTGCAGGGTGCCCATCGTGATGACGTTCGGGATCAGCTCGTCCACCACGGCCGGGGTCGTCTCCCGGACCTTGTCCACCATCGCCTTCAGGTCGTCCCGGCCGAGCAACTCGCCGGCGTGCCGGCGGACCACCTCGCCGAGATGCGTGATGACCACGCTCGGGGCGTCCACCACCGTGTACCCGGCCATCTCGGCCCGGTTCCGCTCGGCCTCCGGCACCCACCGGGCCGGCAGCCCGAAGGCGGGCTCCCGGCCGTCCTCGCCCTCCAGCTCGATCCGGCTGGCCCCGCCCGGGTCGATGGCCAGGTACATCTCCGGCCGGACCTCGCCCCGGGACACCTCCCGCCCGCCGACCAGGATGCGGTACGACTGCGGGTCGAGCTGGATGTTGTCCCGCACCCGGACGGCCGGGACCCACAGCCCGTTCTGCCGGGCCAGGTCGCGGCGGAGCCCGCCGATGCGGTCCAGCAGCCCCGGCCCGCGGCGGGCGGACACCAGCGGGATCAGGGCCGCGCCGATTTCGAGGCTCACGCGGTCGGCCTGGAGGAAGTCGTCCAAATACCCTTCGACCGGCGACTTGGCCGGGCCGGCGTCGGCGGCCGGGGCGGTGCCGTCGGCGGTCGTCGCCGGGGCCGCAGCCGTCTTCGGCCGGGCGAACCGCCGGGCCAGCAAGAACAGCCCGACGGCCAACCCGGCGAACGGGACCACGGGCATCCCGGGGGCGAGGGCCAGCCCGAGGAGGATCAGCGCCCCGAGCCGGAGCGGCCCGGCCGACCCCTCGAACTGGGTGCCGATCTCTTGACCCAGGCTGCTCCCGCTCGTCGCCTTCGTCACCAGGATGCCGGACGCGGTGGCGGTGATGAGGGCGGGAATCTGGGCCAGCAGCCCTTCGCCGATGGTCAGGATCGAGTACTTGCGGACGGCCTCGGCGGCCGACAGCCCGTCGGTCAGCCCGATGATGATCCCGCCGACCAGGTTGACGGCCGTGATGATGATGGCGGCGATGGCGTCGCCCCGGACGAACCGGCTGGCCCCGTCCATCGTCCCGTAGAACTCGCTCTCCCGCATCAGGGCCTGCCGCCGCCGGCGGGCCTCGGCCTCGTCGATCAGCCCGGCGTTCATCTCGGCGTCGATGGCCATCTGCTTGCCGGGCATCGAGTCGAGGGTGAACCGGGCCGCGACCTCGGACACCCGGCTGGCCCCGCGGGTGATGACCACGAACTGGATGACCACCAGGATCAGGAAGATGACCATCCCGACGACCAGGCTGCCGCCGACCACGATCCGGCCGAACGCCTGGACCAGTTGGCCGGCGTCGCCGTTGAGCAGGATCAGCCGGGTGGTGGCCACGTTCAGGGCGAGCCGGTACAGGGTGAAGAGCAAAAGCAGGGAGGGGAACGTCGAGAATTCCAGCGGCTGGCGGACCGTCAGGGTGATGAGCATCAGGAGGATCGTCGCCCCGAGGTTGAACGCCAGCAGGATGTCCAGGAGGAACGTCGGGAGCGGGACGAGGAACACCACCAGCAGCCCGAGGAGGGCGGCGGACAGCAGCAGCTCGCTCCGCGGGAGGACGGTTCCGGCCGCGGTCGGGGGTTGGTCGGTGGCCATCGGGGGTCCGTCCGCTCGCCGCAGCCGTGCCGGCGACACCAAGATTTAGAACACGCCACAACCCCGGCCGGGGCCGGGGTTACGATTTCCTGACAGTTTCCGGCCCGGCGTTGTGGTGCCGGGAGAGAATTACGCAAGAGACCCCACCCCCTAACCCCCTCCCCCGCGGGGGGAGGGGGAACCGAACCGGGGCAGTTTCCGGCTCGGGTCTTTCTCCCCCTCTCCCTGTGGGGGAGGGGGCCGGGGGGTGGGGTCTCTTCTCACGCCGCCCCCGTCCCCCGCAGCCGGTAGACGAACGCCAGCACCTCGGCCACGGCCCGGAACAGCGGCCCCGGGATCGGCTGCCCCTCCCGGACGGCCCCGTACAAGGCTCGTGCGAGCGTCGGCCGCTCCAGCACCGGCACCCCGCTGTCCCGGGCCAGGGCCGTCACCCGCTTGGCGAACGCCCCGGTCGCCCGGGCCACCACCACCGGGGCCGCGTCCCGCCCGGCGTCATACCGCAGGGCCACCGCGTAGTGGGTGGGGTTGGTCACCACCACTGTCGCCTTCGGGACCTCGGCCAGCATCCGCCGGCGGCTCCGCTCCCGCTGAATCTGCCGGATGCGGGCCTTGATCTGCGGGTCGCCCTCCTCCTGCTTCAGCTCCTCCTTCAGCTCCTGTCGGGTCATCCGCAGCGACTGCTCGAACCGCCGCCGCTGGTACAGGTAGTCGAGCACCGCCACCCCCGCGACCGCCGCGGACAGGTACACCGCCAGCCGCATCGTTACCGCCCACCCGGACTGCACCGCCCCGGGCAAGCGGTCCCGGCCGAGCCCGGTGATGACCCCGCCCCGCCGCTCGACCACCAGGTACGCCACCCACGCCAGGGCCGCCACCTTCAGGAGGGTGAGCAACCCCCGGACCAGGGCCTGGACCGAGAACAGCCGGCCGGCCCCGGTCGCCGGGTTGAGCTTGTCGAAGTCCGGCTCCAGCTTCTCGGTGTTGACCTGGAACCCGACCTGGGCGACGCTCGCCCCGACCCCGACCGCCACCAGCACCCCGAGGAACGGGGCCAGGGACCCGAGCACCCGCACGGCCGTCCGGGCGAACAACTCCCGGGCCTCGGCCGTGCCGAACTCCGGGTGCAGGAGCCGGGGGAGGTCGTGCCGGAACACGTCGAGCATCGTCGTGCCGACGGCCGGGCCGATGTAGATCAGCCCGACCACCCCGGCCAGCGTCACCAGGCTGCCGACCAACTCGGCCGAGAACGGCACCTGTCCCTGCCGCCGGGCCTCCTCCCGCCGGCGTGGGGTCGGGTCCTCGGTCTTCGATTCCTGGTCGACTTCGTCGGCCACCACTCCCCCCCGTTGGGGGGAATGACGAATGACCCACCAATGCCCCACCAATGACCAAGGACGGACACGACGGTGTTCCCGGCTCGGGTCTTCCCTTCGTCATTGGTGGGTCATTGGTGGGTCATTCGTCATTCCTCAAGGGCCCAACACCCGCGGCAGCTCCTGGCTGACGTTGGCCGTCACGGCGTTCATGCTCCGGACCATCTCGGGCATCAGGAACAGCCCGCTGACCAGCACCACCAGCACCTGCAACGTGAACCCGACCGAGTAGACGTTCAGTTGCGGCGCGGCCCGGGCCATCACCGCCAGCGTGATCGCCAGCAGGAACAGGCACAGGGCCAGCGGCGCCGCCAGGAGCAGGCCCATCTCGTAGGCGGTCGCCAGCCCGTCCACCATCGGCCCGGCCTGGGGCAGCGTCCCGACCCCGAGCGGTAGCGTCCCGAACGAGGCGTGCAGGGCCGCGAGGGCGACGTGGTGGCCGTCCACGGCCAAAAACGCCAGGGTCGCGGCCGCCTCGAACACCCGGGTCACGGGCCCGGCCACGTCCTGCCCGCCCGGCCCGGCCAGGGGCGACACGTTCAGCCCCACCTGGGTGGTGACGAACTCGCCGGCCACCCGCGCGGGCAGCAGGAACAGCCCGAACGCGAACCCCATCGCCGCCCCGATCAGGGCCTCGCGGACCAGGGCCGCCCCGTACACCACCGGGTTCGGGTCGGCCGCCGGCCGGGCCAGGGCCGGGTCCCACCCCGGGCCGACCGCCCCCACATAGAACGCGGCGAGTGCGATTGCCAGCCCGACCCGGACCATCCGCGGCGTCGGCCCGGCGAACGGCGGGAAGACGGCCACGAACGCCCCGACCCGGGCGAGGATCAGGCCGACGTAAACGGCCAGGGCGGGCGTCACTGGCCGGCCCCCGCCGCGTACCCGATCATCCGCCGGGCGAACTCGGCCGCCTGCTGGAGGGTGACGCCGAGGGTGGCCACGATCGCCAGCCCGACCAGGACGATCCGGGGGACGTAGCTGAGGGTCTGGTCCTGGATGCTGGTGACGGTCTGGAACAGGCTGACCACCAAGCCGACGATCAGGCTGACCGCCAGCGCCGGCAGGGCGACCAGCAGCGACACCAGGAACAGCTCCTGGGTCATCCGGATGACTTGCTCGGTGGTCATGTTCGGAACCCCGCGAGCGTCGGGCCGTCAGGCCGACGGTCTCGTTGTCACCGTCGGCCTGACGGCCCGACGCTCACATCACCCGTAGCTCGCCGCGACCGCGTGCGTCACCAAATGCCAGCCGTCGGCGAGCACGAACAGCAGCACCTTGAACGGGGCCGAGATCGTCACCGGCGGCATCATCACCATCCCCATCGAGGTCAGCACGCTGCTGACGACGAGGTCGACCATCAGGAACGGCAGGTAAATGCAGAAGCCCATGACGAACGCCGTCTTCAGCTCGCTGATGACGAACGCCGGGAGGACGGTCAGGAACGGGGCGTCCTCCGGCTTCTCGACCGTCTTGTTCCCGGACAGGTGGAGGAACAGCCCGAGGTCGGCCTTGCGGGTGTTCCGCAGGAGGAACCGCTTGTGGACCTCGGCCCCGGCCCGGACCGCGTCGGCCCCGGTCATCTGCTTGGCCAGGTACGGCTGGAGGGCCTTCTGGTCGATCTCGGTGAACACCGGCTGCATGATGAACAGCGTCAGGAACAGGGCCAGGCCGGTGAGGACGAGGTTCGGCGG
>JAIEQO010000527.1 GCA_019747655.1 Gemmataceae bacterium
GTCCGTCACCACTGGATCAACGCTGAGGAACCTCCCCGCCAACGGATCGTAATACCGCTGCTGCATGTACACGAGCCCGGTATCCGCATCGTTCACATGCCCCGTGAACCCGATCCCCGCCGGGTTCGTCCCCGCCGGAGATTGACCATGCGCGTCTGCTTCATCTCCCGCCGCTTCTTCCCGGCCATCTCCGGGATGAGTGTGTACGCCCTCAACCTGCTCCGCGAGTTGGTCGCGGACGGGCACGACGTCACCATGATCTCGCAGTACCGGGCCGACCCGGCCGGGGCCGGGGTGTACGGCGGGGGGCCGCCGCCGGCGGTGCCGGGGGTGTGGGTCGTCGGGCTGGAATCGGTCGGCGAGGCGGAGGCGTGCGCCGGCCGCCCGGCCGACTTCGAGGGGGACATCGAGCGGATGGTCCGGGCGGTCGAGGCCGGGCACGCGGCCGCCCCGTTCGACCTCGTCCACGCCCAGTACGGCTACCCGAACGGGCTGGCCGCCCTGGAGGCCGGGCGGCGGCTCGGGCTGCCGACGGTGGCCAGCATCCAGGGCGGCGACGGGCACTGGGTCGGCACCTGCTGCTCGACCCACCGCCGCGCGATGCGGGCCGTCCTCCTCCACGCCGACGCGGTGCTGATCGGCAGCGCGTCGTTCGCCCGCGAGGTGGTGGACAACCACGGGGTGCCGCCCGACGTGTTCACCGTCGTGCCCGGCGGCACCGACACCGCCCGGTTCACCCCCCGCGACGGGCGGCGGGTCGGCGCGCTGTCCGACCCGCCGACGCTCTTGTTCCACGGCCGGGTCGATTATCGCAAGGGGCTGGGCGAGCTGCTCGACGCCCTCGCCCGGCTGGTGGGTGCCGGCCGGGACCTCCGGCTGGTCGTCAGCGGGATCGGGCCGGACGCCGACGCGGCGAAGGAGCGGGCGGCCGCGCTGGGCGTCGGCGGGCGGGTCGAGTTCGCCGGGTATTCGAGCTACGACGACGCCCCGGCCGCCTACCGCCGGGGCGACGTGTTCGTCTCGCCGACGTACAGCGAGGGCTTCTCGAACACCATCCTGGAGGCGATGGCGAGCGGGCTGCCGATCGTCTCGACCCGGGCCGTGGGGGTGGTCGATTGCCTGGAACACGAGCGCGACGCGCTGCTGGTCGAGCCGAAGGACGCGGACGGGCTGGCCGCCGCCGTCGCCCGCCTCCTGGACGACGGGGCGTTGCGGCACCGCCTGGCGTGCCGGGCCCTGGCCGACGTGCGGCGGCTGTACTCGTGGGCGGCGGTCGGCCGGCAGATCGTCGCCGCCTACGAGCGGGTCGTCCGCCGGACGCCGTCGGCCGGGTGGCTGGAGCTGTACGACCCGCGGGCGGTGACGGTGGCGACCGCCGACCCGGGGTGCCGGTTCCGGGCGGCCCCGCATCTACTCTAACCCCGGGACCGCGGCCGTCCCGGCCGCCCTTCGGCTGTGTGCGGGCGGGACGGCCGCGGTCCCAAGAAAACCCCATGCCTACCGCCTTGTTCCTGTCGCCCCACCTGGACGACGTGGCGTTCTCGTGCGGCGGGACCGTCGCCCGGCTGGCGGCCGCCGGCTGGCGGTGCGTGCTGGCGACGGCGTTCACGCGGTCGGTGCCGCACCCGACCGGGTTCGCTCTCGCCTGCCAGGCCGACAAGGGGCTGCCGGCGGATGTGGACTATCTGGCGCTGCGGCGGGCCGAGGATGCGGGCGCGTGCCGGGCGCTCGGGGCGGAGCCGGTGTGGCTCGACCTCCCGGAGGCCCCGCACCGCGGCTACGGGTCGGCGGCCGAGCTGTTCGCCGGGGTCAAGGACGCGGACGACGTCTGGCGGCCGCTGGCCGATCGGTTACACGCGCTCCACCGGGAAGCCGCCCCGGACCTCGTGTTCACCCCGCAGGGGCTGGGGAACCACGTCGATCATGTGCAACTGATCCGGGCGGCCGATGCCGTGAGGTTGCTCGGGGCGGCGTGCTGGTATCGGGATACGCCGTATGCGATCCGCGACCCGGCCGCCGACCCGGCCGCGGGCGTGCCGACCGGGCCGGAGTTCGCCGTGCCGGTCGGCGCCCACCTGGCGGCCAAGCTGGAGGCCTGCGCGGCGTACCGCACGCAGCTCGGGTTCCAGTTCGGCGGCGAGTCGGCCATGCGCGACCGGCTGAGCGCGTTCGCGCTCGCGGAAGGTGGCGGGGAGTCGGCCGAGCGGTTCGTCGGGCGAATCCCGCCCACACTGGCCGGCCGTAGAGCCGTGTGGCTCGAAGATGCCACGGTTACACGTACAGGTGGCCCTCGTGCCGGTAGCGGGGGTGCCGGCGGATCGCTTCATGATCGGCCGCGGTGACCGCCCGCGCCGCACCCACCGCGGCGATGACCGCGTCGAGGGCGTCCCCGCCGGGGTTCCGCATCGCTACCCGCCGGTCCCGGTCGCCGATCCGCACCAAGCCCTCTAGCCCGGCCAGGATGGCGTGGCGGGTAAGCCGCCGCTTGCGGGTGAGCGGTCCGCCGGCCGGCTGCTTATAGTTCTGGTGCGGTAGCCCGAGCTTCTTCAGCACCGATCCCGGGCAGCATTCGACCACCACCCGCCTGGCACGGGTCAAGCGGCGGTACTGGAACGGCAGTACGGCCGTTCCCGGCGACTGCCGGAGTGGGTTGACCACGTCCCGCATGCCGTAAAAGGTTTGATAGATGATGCGGTAGTGGGAGGAGGAGTTGGGCGTTCGCCGCAAATCCCAGCAGTATCGGCACGTGCACCCCGTCCTCCGATTCCGCTAAGTCACCCCGTTTCCACCGCGTTCCGTGCGTGCGAAACGTGCGATCCGGTAGACTTTATGCGAAGCCTGACAGCGCCGCCGGTGGACACCTGGTCTTGCCCCTTCTGACCTCGCCATCGGCGAGGTGGCGGCCGGATAATGCCGTGATGCGGCTTCCGGACTTCGAGCGGTACTACGGCGTCGATTTCAGCGGCGCGAAGAAGGCAGGCGACGCCATCTGGGTCGCCGAGGTGCGGCCGCGCAAGCGCGGCCTCCCCCGGCTCGTCGCACTCGACCGCATGACCACGCTGTGCGGGACCGCCGACCGCGGCCCGGCGCTCGGGCACCTGGTCGGGATGATCTCGGCGTCGTCGGGTGCGCTTTGGGGCTGCGACTTCCCGTTCGGCCTGCCGCTCGAACTCTTTCCTAAGGAGGCTGCATGGGACGACCACTTCACGTTTCTCGGCGAGTGGGGCGAGGAGGCGTACGACTGCGGGCTCGAGTGCGTGCGACGGGCGACAGAGCTGTTCCAGCGGAAGCACATCCGGCGGGCCACCGACTCCGAGGCGAAGGCCCCGTTTGACGCGTTCCATTATCGGATGATTTATCAAACCTTCTATGGCATGCGGGACGTGGTGGACCCGCTCCGCAAGACGCCGGGCACGGCCGTGCTGCCGTTCCAGTACCGAAAGCTCCCGACCGCCAAGCGGGTGGTGGTCGAGTGCTGTCCCGGTTCGGTCTTGAAGCGCGAAGGGGTCCCGCACCAGAACTACAAGCAGCCGGCCGGAGGCCCACTCACGAGGAGGCGGAAGTTGACGCGGCACGCGATCTTCGAATGGCTCGACGGGGTCGTGGTGGTCGAGGAGCGGTTCCGTCGGGTCATGATGCGAAACCCGGGCGGTGACGCCATCGACGCGGTGATCGCCGCCGTCGGCGCGGCGAGGGCCGTTGACTCGGCCGACCACCGGGCGATCGCGCGGCACGACCGCTACCGGCACGAGGGCCACCTGTACGTGTGACGTACCGCTCGGCCGCTCAAAGCCCGCTCTCCTCACGGTGCTTGTCGAGGGCCACGGCGTTCGGCCGTTTCGCGTCGTCACCCGGCGGTGTCAGCTTCTTCCCGGCCAGGTCCGCGTACTCGGTGCCCTTCAGCCCACTCGCGATCAAGACGGTCATGGCGGCAGAGTCGATCGCGATGAGCCGCAGGTCGAACAGGGTGTGCAGGTCCGTCCGGAGCAACAGGCCGTTGGTGGAGTGATTCGTCTGCGGCCCCTTGTACCTCCGGATGTGAGCGGCCTCGAGCAGGTCCTCGACGCCGCAGCCAGAAATCGCGCACCGGCCGTCGTAGGCAGCAAGGAGCCGCTTCCTGAACTTCGGCTGCCCCTGGCGGGACGCGATGGAGGTCAAAACCCACCGCCGGGCGTCCTGTTCGTCGTCCGGGTCGAACTCGCCCACGTCGTCGAGCTCGTCGGCCCGCCGCCGCACGGCCTCGCGGTCCTCCTGGCCTGGAGTCACCAGAAGATGGCCGTACTTGTCCTTCAGGAGCTTTCGGATGGTGGGTTGGGTGCTCTTCTGCTTCGTCAGCTCGGCGTAGTACCGGACGTGCAGTTGCACGGCAGACACGGCCCTTTTCAAGGCGTCCTGCCCGAAGTCCTTCCCGATCTGTTCCAGCAGGTATTCGGTGGCAAAAATGGAGTAGAGCGCTGGTATTCCTCGCCCTTCAGAAGCTTACGGAAGTTGTCAATGAAGTCGCGGGCAGAGTTCTCATTCAGCCCGTACTCGTCGACCAGCGTCCTGATGCCGGTCGGGCGGTGCAGCTCGCCTCGGGCCACGTCCCGGACCACCGGGTAGAACGCCCTGATCTTCGCGGGTGGGATCGACTTTTTCTTCGGCGGTTGTTCGTCGCGCATGGCACCGCGCCCTCCTGTATCGCAGGGGTTTTCTACCACGTTCAGCGGACTGCACGAGCTTGCTCGCGGAGCCGGGTGATTGAATATCGAAACGGCCCCGATTGCGGCGAGGTTACTGCCCCGATCTCGCCCGGCTCTGGTCGGATTGTCCGTGAACAAGCGACAGGACCCTTCCGATGTTCGCGCTCGACGAACGTTTTGAAGCACACGACTTGGGCGACGGCCTGCGGTTCTTCAGCGGCATTCTTCCAGGAGAATATGTCTGGGACGAGGCCTCATTCGACCGCGCGTGGGCCCTGCACCCCGTCGATCGGCCGAGCATCCTCATGCACGGTCGGCCCGTCATCATCCCGCGGTGGCAGCAGGCGTACGGCGCGGATTACTACTTCAGCGGGCAGACGAGCAACGCGCTGCCGGTGCCGGAGATGCTCGCCCCGCTTCTGGAGTGGACCCGGTCCGCGATCCACCCTGACCTGAATGGACTCCTGCTCAACTGGTACGACGGACCGGGTCACTACATCGGTGAGCACCACGACGAGGACAAGGATTTGGTGGCCGGGACGCCAATCGTCACGATCTCGTTCGGTGAAACTCGCACCTTTCGCCTCTCCCGTGGCAAGGGACCGGACAGGGTCGTGCGTGACTTTACCGCCGAGAGCGGCTCCGTGTTCGTACTCCCACAGGACACGAACGCGGTGTGGAAGCACGCCGTCCCGAAGTCGACGCGGTACACCGGGCGGCGGGTTTCCGTGACGATCCGGGCGTTCACGACCGGTGCTGACGGCCCCCGGAGAGTGAACCGCGGGCCTACACAGGCACGGCCACCCGGTGCCGTTTGAAGAGTGCCTCGAAGAAGGATTTCACCAGAACGGCACCCGAATCCCCCTGAAGTTCGCTGCCACCGAAGCGAAACACCTCGTAGCCGGATAGTTTCAGGTCCCGGTCGGCTGACGCCATCTGCGCGTACCGCTTCACGTCCGCCACCCCGCGTTCGTCGGCGTAGTGCTGTTTGCCGTCGACTTCCAGAACTACCCGGACACCGTGGGGCAGGAGCAAGAGGAAGTCCATCCGAAACCGAAAGAGCGCGTCGCGGCCACGTTCCTTTACCGTCTTCGGGTCCCAGTGCAGCCACACTTCGGGCAAGAGCGCCGGAAGGTCGGGCACCGCCGACCGAAAGCCCCGGTGGTACGACTCGAAGAGGAGGCGCTGGGGTGGCGACCTGTCCGGGAGGCTTTCGAGCAGCCGGCGGTAGAGTGTCTGCTTTGCCTCCTGCTCGATGGCGATCCCGTTTGTCTCCCCCCACCACCGCTGCAGCTCCCTCCACCGGAGGCCTTCGTTCCCGATCGGGCGGTCGTACACAAGGACCTTTTCGGCGTTCGTGACGATTTCGACGTCGTTGTCGACGGCATTTTGGAACCGGAGGTCCGGCTTCACCGCGGAGGCGAAGATCAGGTTTTTCGGTGATCGGTTCGCGGCTGGGCGCGTCGCGGCAAGACTGAACACGGGGTAGCCGCCGTCGCTGCCGCTTTCCCGGAGTTCGATCCCGTATGGTCGCAGGCACCCGTTCACCAGTTCGACGTACCGGCGCTGCGTCGCCTCCTCTGGCAGCACGTCCGAGGAGGCGAGCCCCTCGACGAACAACCCGAACCGTTTGTCAGCTGCGTCGAACGCACCGAGTCTCTCGAATAGATGCTCGGTGGACCAGTCGCCGGAATTTTTGTGAACGTGCTGGGCAATTTCGGCGCGGAGGCCACCGCCCGAAAAGATATCCCAGCCATCGTCGAGCACCCACAGTCGGTCGAGCAGCGCGTCAAACCGCTCGGCGCGGAGGTAAGAAGCTCTGCCAAAACCTACGCGACTAGCAAGCGTCGTGGGCCAGGATGTTGAAGCAGATGACGCCGGCCGCGA
>JAIEQO010000230.1 GCA_019747655.1 Gemmataceae bacterium
CCGGCAAGACCGTCGGCCAGCCGGGTCGGGTGGCCTGCTACACCTCCGGCGACGGCAAGCCCGGGGTGTTCATCAAGGCTGTGGACAAGTGGTACGATTTCGGCACGGACGGCTCCGTGGCCGAGTTCGAGGATGTCACCGGGTCCGGCGACAAGGGGTTTTATCACCTGAAGCACGCCGGCGGGGGCTACGTCCGGCTGTACAAGTCGGGCGAGGCCTTTGGGAGCGAGAGCGAGACCGAGAAGGGGAAGGCCCTGTACAAACTCGACTGGCGGAAGTGAACGCCGACCCCCAGCCGCCTGACCCGGCGCTGCACCGGGCCGGCGGGGCGGGGAAACCCTCAGGGGCGTCCGATGGCCGGTCAGCGGGAGGCGCTGCGGGACTGGCACCGGCTATTCGGCCTACTGCTCACCGACTTCTTCACCGGCTCACCGTTCGTGGTCGAGGTCGAGCGGGACCTGTCCGTCCAGCAACAGTTCCTGGATGTGGTCATCGTCCGCCGGGGCCGCGGGCGGTTCGCCGGCCACCTGCCGGACGGCCTGGGCGGGCTCCGGGCGCACAACCTGGTCACGTTCAAGTCCCACCGGGAGGCGTTGGACGACTGGGCCGTGAAGGAACTCGTCGGCCACTACGTGGCTTACCGCAAGCTGGTCAGCCGGTCCCCGTCCGACCTGCTGGCGGAGGACCAGTTCGGGCTGTACGCGGTGGCGGCCCGGTTCCCGCAGTCCCTGTCGGGTCAGGTGCCCTGGGAGCGGGTGCGGCCGGGTGTGTATGATTGCCGGTGGGGGACCGACACCGTCCGGGTGGTCGTGGCCGGCGAACTGCCGCCGGAGCCGCAGAACGCCCCGCTCCACCTGTTCAGCGCCCAGCCGGGGCTGATCGAGTTCGGCGGCCGGGCGTACCGGCGGCGGTCGGCGGACGCGAGCGCCCTGTTGGCTCAACTGTTCGAGGGGCTTCAGGCGGAGGGGCTGGCCATGCCGTTCACGATGGAGGACTTCCGGCGGCAGTTCGTGCGGGAGCACTTCCCGCGGCTCACCCGGCAGGAGCGGGAGGACGTGATCCGGGCGCTCCCGCCGGAAGAGCGGCTGGCCGGGCTGACCGCCGAGCAGATCCGGCAGTACCTGGACCGGCAGGCCTCCGAGCCCCCTGCCCCGGCGCGCAAGCCACGGCGGAAGGGGTAGCGCGACAACCTTGGTCAGGCTACGTCGTCTGGGTCCGGGCGGGCCTCGCCGAACCCGCCGCTGCAGCGGACCGGGCCTGCGGCCCGGCCGCCGAGCGGGGTCGTTCGGCCCGCGATCAGTTCTGGAGCCGGTGCCGGGCAGCCCACGAGTTTGGTCGGTGAGTCGTACTCGTAAGGCCGGCACGGCCGGCCCTACGAGCTGGCCCCGTCGGCTACCACCGGGCGGCCTCGGCCGCGACCGACGACCGCCGGCGGCCCGGTCCGGCCGGCAACTCGGCCGGCTTCTCACCCCGCCACGTCGCCCGGACGGCCAACACCCGCTGCCGCGGCCGGCCGCCCGCGTCGGCCACGAACAGGGCCGCCCCGAGGGTGTCCGTCGCCGCCGCGGGCGAGCCGATCAGCAGGTAGTCGCCCGGCCCCAGCGTCACCTCGAACCCGAGGGCCGGGTACGCCTCCAAGGGCACCTCGTCCTGCGCCGTGAGGCCCGTCGCGTCGGCCGTCGCGCGGTAGTGGGTCTCCCGCTCGCCGTGCTGGACCTGCGGCTCGCACCGGACCTTCACCCGGCCGTCCGGCGTCCGTTCGGGGCGGACCTGCACCCCGCCGTGGGCCTGCCGCAGGCTCACCCGCGACTTCTCCCCAGCAAGGGCCGTCAGCACCTGGTACTCGCACGGGTCGGTCGGGCCGGCGGTCGGGACGACCTCCTCGGCCCGGTTGGCGAACGTCTGCCCCCGGCCGTCGTGGGCGTCCGGCGAGTCGAGCAGCCGCCGGAACGCCGGCGGCGGGTTCCCGCTCAGGACGGTGGCCCGCAGCCCGTTCTCGGCCAACAGCACCCGCACGGCCGGCGGGATGGCCGACGACTCGCCGGCCCACAGCTCGCGGTCGAGGACCGGGTCGCCGAGCGGCCGTTCGAGCAGGACCGACTCGACGTACAGGCCGTCGGGTAGAGCCGGCGGCAGGCCCCCGGTCGGCCGGCGGAAGTCGGCGGCCGGCCGGGCGGACGGGCCGAGGCACCCGGCCGCGGCCGCCACCAGGATCGCGCACGCTCCCGCCGCCCGCCGCATCGGCCCGGCCTTCCGTGGGGTGTGGTTTCGGATCGCCCGGCCGTACCAACCGGCACGATCGGAATCAACCCCGGCTCGGTCTGGTGGTACAGGCATTCCTGCCCGTGCGACCAGAAGAAGTCATCGACCGGCGGTGCCGTTGGGACGGTTTTTGCGGGCGAATCTGTGCCGCCGGTAACGTGCCGGGCGGTCGAGCCGGACGCACTGCCGGCGGGGATGGGGTAAAATGGGGGCATGGTGACACTCTCGCCACGGCTCCGCGTCGCCGTCACCGCCGACCTGCACTACGGCGGCCGCCACGCCGACGGGACGGCCGCCGCCCACGCCCTCGCGGCCGAGCTGTACCACGACCCGCCCGACCTGTTCGTCCTGGCCGGCGACATCGGGGCCGGGGACGACTTCGCCCGCTGTCTCGACCTGTTCGCCGACCTGCCGGGTCACAAGGCCCTGGTCCCAGGCAACCACGACATCTGGGTCCGGCCGGACGACGACCGGGGCGACTCGGAGTTCGTCTACCGCGACCACCTGCCGCGGGTCGCCGCCGACCACGACTTCCACACCCTCGACGCCGGGCCGCTGGTGCTGCCCGAGGCCGGGCTGGCCGTGGTCGGGTCGATGAACTGGTACGACTACTCGTGGGGGATCGACCGGCTGGCGGCCTTCGGCGTGCCGGACTGGCGGGGCCGGCTGCGGACCAAGCGGTTCCTCCGCGGCCGGCACAACGACGCCAACTTCGTCCGCTGGCGGTACGACGACGCCGGCTTCACCCGGGCCTGCGTGGCGACCCTGGCCGACCACCTCCGGCAGGCCCTGCGGCAGGTGCCGGACGCGATCCTGGTGACGCACCACCCGATGGCCCGGGGGCTGAACTACCCGAAGCCCGACCCGCCGGACCTGGACGCCATCCTGTGGGAGTGCTTCTCGGGGAACGACGCGGCCGAGCGGCTGTTGGCCGAGTTCACCGACCGGGTGCCGCTGGCCGTGTGCGGGCATACCCACTTCGCCCGGGACGGCGTCTTCGGCCGGACCCGGGGGTACAACGTCGGCGGCGACTACCACTTCAAGCGGCTGTTGCGGTTCGACTGGCCGTCCTGCGAGGCCACCGCCGAGGCGTTCACCGCCTCCGGCGAGCGGGTGGCGTGATGGATCAAAATGTCCCCCGCCGACAGTGAAAACTGCGCGAAACCGACATCCGCCCTTCCGTCGCAACTCTCAGCCTTTCTTCGGACTTGCGGCAGATTGACCGAATCCAGCCAGATCCGGGGTATTGACGGCCCAGGTCGAGCCGCGAATCATGCGGGGGACCGTCCTCACCCGGAGGCTCACCATGTCCCGCCCGGTCCGCCTGCTCGCCTCCCTCCCGCTCCTGGCCTTGGCCGTCGGGGTGTTCCGGGTGCCCGGTGCCCGAGCCGACGACCCGCCGGCGAAGGCCGACACCTCAGGCACCAAGCCCGGCGGCGAGTTCGCCGGCTTCACCTTCGTCAAGGACCGGCCGGACGACGAGTTCCTCGACTTCCCGAAGGACGCCCCGCCGGACCTGGCCGGGAAGCGGCTCCAAGTGCGGGTGACCGAGTCCGGCGGCCGTAAGTGGGTGCTGCCGATGTACGTCGTCCAGAATGTCCGGGTCCCTGGTCCGGGCGAGACGGCGGCCACAGTCGTGCTGACCGACGCCTTATACCACCCGGAGTATGAGCGAGCGGTGGCGACGGCCATGACCGCCAAGTACGGCAGGGACTGGAGTAAGGCCGTCCCGATCGACAACCGGGTGGCTACCATCCTCCGGCTCACCGTCGGCGACGACGAGGTGCCTCTGTCCACCTACCGGTTCAAGCGTGAGGTCGGCAGACCGGATGGGCGGATCGACCTGACGTTCCCGCTCGACCCGACCGCGGCCGGGCGGCTGGCGGCAGCCCCGCGGGGGTCGGTCGGGCTGACGTTCGAGGAGACCTACCGCGGGATGTTCACCGAGGCCGAGCTGCGGGCGACGGCGACCGTCGCCAGCACCGCCGCGACGAACTTCGTCAACAACTTCCGGCCCGACGCCCGGGGCCAACGGGCGACGCTGCTGGTGTCTATCGGCGGCGGAGTCGACAACCGGGTGAGCGTCCGGTCGCAGTTCACCCGGCATGTGGCCGCCGAAGTCTGGACGAAGGAGGGCACGTCGCCCAACTCGACGCAGGTGGACGCCATGGTCACCAAGCTCTTCGCCGGCGTCACCGAGGAGAAGTCGCTCGGCGACAAGCCGAACGAGGCGGTCGTCACCTTTTTGACCGCGAACGGTGTGAAGGCGACGGCTTCGCTCGGGACGTACAAGGGGCTCAAGGATCAGTGGAAGAAGGAGACCGACAGCCTGAAAGAGGACGAGTCGGCCCGGGCCTGGGAGCAGCGGCGGAAGCGAGCGGTTGAGGGCAAGGGGTGGGGGGTCGAGGCCAAGTTCGAGATGGAGGATGAGGACAAGACGTCGGCGATGGACCGGTTCAAGCGGCAGTTCCGGGCAATGGACGAGGTGATGAAGTCAATCGACGGCGAGTTGCCGGTGGCCGTGCTGTCGGCCGACCAGGTGCAGCAGGTGGCGTCCCGGGCCGACAGCGTGTTGACAGTGACCACCGGCTCGTTCCGCGACGGCCGCAAGGCGATGCGGCACCCGCAGTCGCTGGCTGAGGCGTTCCCGAAGTCCGAGTCGGAGAAGCGTCGGGAGGCTCTGGCCAAGGCGTCGGCCGAACTGGCGGCGGCCCGTGAGGCCAGGGCGGTGGCGGCGACCGCGCGGGACGCGGTCGCCGCCGAGAACAAGCCACATGAGGAGCGGCTTGACGGCTTGAAGAAGCGGGCAGCGGAAGCCAGCGGGGCCGTGGCGTCGGCGGCCAAGGCCGTGAAGGAGCGGGAGGAGGAAGTGAGACAGGACTTCGAGAACAGATCGAAGAACTCTGTGGTGAAGGTGAAGCCCGAGTTCAAGGAACAGCACATTCGACGCCTCATCGAACAGGACGGGCGTAAAGCAGAACTCGATGCGGCTCTCAAAACGCACACCCGGACTGCCGAGACGTGGGCGGCCGAGGTTGCCACGAATGACAAAACCCTTGCACCGATGCGGAACAAACTGGCGACGGCCGAGAAGGCGGTCGCCGACGCCAAAGCCGAGGTGACCCGGCTCGAAGCGAAAAAGGCCGCCCTGGAACAATTGGCCCGCGAGGACGCCCCGCCCACGACCAAGGAAGTAGCCCATGCGCACCGTGCTCGCAGGACTCACTGCCGCGATCGCTGCTGGTGTCGCCCCGGCGGCCGACCCGCCGAAGCTCGACTCCAGGGCCGCCGAGATGAAGCTGAAGCGGCTCCGCGATGCCGTCGGTGGGGGTGACGTGAAGCCGTACCCGGCTGACAAGTGGACCGCCGCCAAGGACAAGGACCCGGACCTGAAGAAGGCGGCCGACGGGTTGGACAAGCTCACCGACGGGCTGTCCAAGGTGGACGAAGCGGCCAAGAGGCTAGCCACCACCGTCGGCAAGGACGCCAGTGCCCAGGGAGCCGAGGCGAAGCGGTTCCTCGACCTGATCGCCGACGACAAGGTCAGCCCGAACCGGGCCATCGACCCCGGCGACAAGTTGCTCAAGAAGGTCGTCCCCTACGCCCCGGCCGGGGTCGTCGGAGAGGAGTCCGACCCGAAGTTCAAGCTGTCCGCCGCCGAGTTTGTCAAGGACCCGAAGAAAGCGGCAGACCGGCTCAAGGCCCGTTACGACGCAATGAAGGTTAACGCCGACCAACTCAAGGCTGCCCAGGACCACCTGAAGACGATCCGCGAGCGGGCGAAAGGGAGTAAGGAGCTGGTCGACCGGGCGGCCAAGAACGCCGAAGACTTCGTCCAGCGGGGTGGCATCAAGGCCGTGAACACGGAGTCGGTCCGCAAGCACTTCGACGGCAAGAAGCTGTCGAAGTTGTACGCCGACTTGGCCGATGAGGCTGAGACCCAGGAGAAAGCCGCCAAGAAGGCGGCCGAGGCCCAGAAGAAGCAACTCGATACCTTCAAGCGGGCCGTTCGGGATCAGTTTGACATCGACCTCTAAACTTCCTCCTTCTTCGGCCGGCTGTACAGGTCGTCGACGGCGGCCGTCAGCACCGCCTCCAGGTGGACCGCCTCGTTCGGGTCCGGGTCGCGGGTCAGCCGGGGGACGAGGTGGACCGCCCCGTCCGGCTCGAACCCGACCTCCAGGTCCTCCACCAGCCCGGCCGGGGCCCGCCGCCGGGCGTACAGCAGGACCGCCCGCCGGGTGGCCGCCGCCCGCACCCGACTCAACCCCGCTCGCCCCAGCCCGGCCTCGTGGTGGGCCGCCGCCG
>JAIEQO010000566.1 GCA_019747655.1 Gemmataceae bacterium
TCGAACGCGGCCGACGCCGCGACGGCGGTGGCGGTGGTGTACGACGGCGTCACCCGCACCCCCCGGCCCGCCGGCCGTGCTCGACCCCGCGGGCGATCTGCCGCCGCACCTCGGCCGCGTCCAGCCCCGACTTCACCGCCGGCTCTTCGAGCAGCCCGGCCACCACCGGGTCGGGGGTCCCGGCCTCGGCCAGGGCCGCCGCGCACCGGAACAGGGTGAGGGCCCGGCCCGGGTCCTGGATGTCGGCCCAGCCGATGAAGTCGCGGACGAACTTCGGGACGGCCGGGTGCTCCCCGGCGGGCCGGGCGGTCGTCCGAGCCGGCGGCCCGACGTCGAGCCAGTCGTCTTCGAGCCGCGGAATAAACTCCCCGGACGACGGGACCGGCACCGCGGCCGGATGGCGGGCCAACCCCAGGATGCCGTCGGCGGTCAGGCGGAACAACTCATCCGTCGCCAGGAGCCGCTTGTACAACCCGGTCCGGGGGTGGCGGCTGTTCGGCAGCCGGACCAGCCGCTGGTGGTCGTACACGGCCGTGTCGATCCGCACCCCGGCCGCGCCCGCCAGCCGGAGGGCGAGCCGCTTGCACCGCCCCGGCAGGTCGGGGGACGGGGCGAACCCGGGCAGGAACTCGACGGCCACATGAAAACCTTTAGACCCGGAGAAGTAGCACCCCAGCCCGTCGTCCAGATGCGGCCCGTACTGCCCGAGCAGGAACCGGGCAAGGGCCCGGGCGTCGGCCAGCGCCCGCCCCAGGTCGCCGGGGCGGTCGATGTCGAACACCAGCATCCGGCAGGCGGCCGGCCCCCCGTACCCGCGGGGGGTGTACCCGGCCGCGACGAATCGCCGGCAGTACGGTCCCGGCGGATAGCAGAAGGCCGACAGGTACGCCTCCCGGTCGGGGTCGACGGGGGCGGCCAGCTCGTGGTGGTCGCGGAGCTGGTCGGCCCACCGGACGACCTGGCGGTCGGCCGTCGGCGGGCCGGCGACGTACGCCCCGACCGTGGGCGGGTCGGCCAACCCGGGGAAGTCGGCCGGGTCGCCGCTCACCCGCCACCCCCTTCCCCCCCGGCGTGGTCCGCCGGATCGACGGCGTTGGGGTTCGGCGGGGCGGCCCGGTCGGCGACCACCTCCATCCGCTCGACATCGTTCCCCTTCGTCCCGTCCGGCCGGTTCTGGACCCCGACCAGCACCCGCAGGGCGATCGACCGCCCGGGCGGGGGGAAGGGGGCCCGGAGGGCGGCGCTGGTGGCCAGCCCGAGCGGGGCGAGTTGGACCTTCGCCCGGTTGGCGTTGGCCGGGGTGTCGAAGGTGAAGTACCGCCACAGCCGGAACCCGGCGTGCGGGCCGTCGGCCACGTCGAGCGACAGCCGGTAGGCGGTCTTCCCCTTCTTGGTCGTGACCACCTCGCCCCGGGCGACGGTGCAGGCGTACCACCCGGCCGGGACGTGGGTGTCCCCGGTGGCGGCGTCGAACGCGGCCAGGTCGTCCCCGCCGGGGGCCTGGTCGAACCGGTCGAGGTCGTCGGGCCCGTTCAGGGCGTCTCGGAATCCCATGCGTGTGGACCTCCACGGCCGGATCGGTGCCGGCCGAAAAGTGGTTGAGGGTGGCGTGACCCGGGCGCGGTCGTTAGCTGGGTTTCAGCAGCCCTCGCCGGCAATCCGCCGGACCTCGTCGTCCGGGACGAGCCGCCTGCGGCCGAGCCGGACCGACCGGACCTTGCCGGCGTCGATCAGCCGCGAGAGGTGTCGGGGGGAGACGGTCAGGAACGCGGCCGCCTCCGGGATGGGCCAGGGGGAGCCGGCCGCGCGGGGCGGGGCGGCCGGGTCGTTCGGTCGGGGGGACATCGGGCCTCCGGATTACGCTGGTGATGCGGGTGCGCGAAACGACCCCGCGAAGTGGCCCGGCGAGCCTCTTCACGGGGTCTGGTGCCGGTCCTGACGGGACCGCCGGTTGCTCGGCTCGCCGGGCCGCGCCTCCGCTGGTCAGGCGCCACACCCGGCGTAGCGGCCGCCACATTTCGTATGGCGCCCGCGGTTTTCACGATCTGCCGGCCGTTCAGGTCTCCCACCGGACGCCCTGGTCCGCGGTGTACCGCAGCTCGCGGCCGCACCGGACCCGCCCCGCGAGGTGGTCGGCCAGGGCCGGGTCGAACTCCCGAATGTCCTTGATCGCCCGTCTGACCGCCTCCCCGACCGCCTTCCGCACCCGCTCCCGGTCGTCGGCCGCCTTCCGGACGCGGCCGCCCAGCCCGGCGGCGACCCGCAGCTCCTCCCCCAGCGCCTCCAGCTCGGCCCGGGCCCGGTCCGCCGCCCCCGGGTCGTTGTCCCGCTCGGCCCGGTCGAGGTCGGCCCGGAGGTCCACGCACCGGGCCCGGTACACCGACGCCGCGTCCCGGTCGATCCGCTCGCCCGCGTCCCCGAGGGCGTACCGGGCCCGGTTCCGGGTCACCTCGAACGCCAGCTCGGCGGCCGGGACCCCGGCGTCGGGCCGGGACAACAGCAGGTGCAGGTAGGCGGCCCCCCGGCTGGGCAGCAGGACGTGCTCCCGGCCGCCGGCGAACCGGACCCGCCACGCCTGGCCCACACGCTGGAACAGGTTGTCGGCGGGCTGCCCGCCCGCAGGTTCGGCCGGCGGCTCGGCGTCCGGCCCGCCGTCCGACACCAGCCGGATTAGACAGGTGGGCGGCAACTCCCGCCGGCGGATCGCCCCGCCGCGGCCGGCTGCCTCCACCGCCCGGTCCACCACCCCGTTCACCGCCGCGGCGTGCCGGCGGTACAGGTCATACATCCGCGAGCCCGCCGCGTCCTCCGGCAGGCCGGCCTGCCGGAGCGCCCGGGCCGCCTCCCCGAACCGGACGAAGAAGTCGACCGGCGACATCCGCTCGACCTGGTTGGCGGTCTCCAGGTAGGCCGTCAGGAACGCCCGGGACAACTCGTTCGGCCGCTCCCCGGTCAACAGGTCGACCCGGTAGCCCGACGCCGGGTCGTGGTCGCCTTGGCCGGCCGCCAGGACCGCGAACCGCCGGTCGACGCACTGCGAGCACTCCCCGCAGTGGGGCTGGTCGGCCGTCCCCGCCCGGGTGTGGGCGCAGCTGGTGGTCAGCCCGATCAGGTCCGCACAGCCGGCGTCGGCGGCCAGCCGGACCACCTCCGTCTTGGTCTTCCAGAGGAACGGGTTCTCGACGGCGAACGGCCGGCCGGTCAGGGCGGCGAGCAGGTCGGACATCCGCCGCAGGGCCAGCGGGTGGGTGGTCCGGGTGGCCCGGCCGCCGACCACCTGGGTGGCCGGCGGCAGGTTCAGGCTCATCACCCCGTTCTCGTAGAACCGGAGCTTGTCCCGGCCGAGCATCACCGCGAACGTCGCCCCCAGGGCGGTGTACAGGAACGACCGGGACCGCTGGGTCGTCTCCCGGCTCAGCCGCTCGGCCTTGTTCACCCGGATCGGCAGGTGCAGCGGGGCGGCCGCCCCGGCGTGCCGGCCGAGCCCGTCGAGCAGCCGCCGGTGCCGGGGGGTTAGCTTCTCCGACGACCTGTGGTGGACCAGCAGCACCTTCCGGCGGTCGGTGACGGCCTCCCGGACGGCCCCGGCCAGCGAGTCCAGCCCGCCGGAGAACATCACCACGTCCTCCACGATCCCGTCGAACGGGGTCCCGCCGAAGTCCAGGTAGCCGTGGAGCGGCGGCCCGCCGGCCAGCGGCTCGAACTCGAACCGGTACTCGTCGTCCGACAGGAACGAGAGGGCCGCGACGAGCCGGGACCGGACAGGCTCGGACCGCCACCGGTCGGGCTCCCGGACCGGCACCCGGAACGCGAGGTTCCGCCGCCACCCGGGCCCGTACTCGCCCCCGTCGGCGTTCCGGACGACCGCCTGGTCGGCCGCGTACACATAGGCGGCCACGTCGATCAGGTCGAGCAGGGCCGGCGGCACGTCCGTGTACAGGGCCTCCCGCACGTCCTCGGCCCGAAGGTGGACCTCGGCCTCGGGGCCCCACATCCGCAGCCGGACCGGGCCCGGGTCGCCGGGCCGCTCGGCGTCCGCCAGCGGGCCGCACAGGATCAGCCGCTCCGGGGCCATCGGTCAGGCCCTCGCCCGGAGTTCGTCGGTCAGCTTGGTCATCGCGTGGGCGACGAACCCGGCCACCCGGTCCCGGGGGACCTCCCCGCCGGTCTCGAACCGGGCCTTCGAGTACCACCCGCCGGCGAACCGCTCGACCACCCCGGCCGCCTCCCGGCAGTGGGTGTCCAGGGAGTCGATGAACGCGGCCAGTTGGGCGAGGGTGCGGAACCGCCCGGCCTCCCCGACCTCCCCCGGGGCGGCCTTGCCGACGAAGTAGTTCAGGGCCTTGAAGGTGAACCGGGCGAAGAAGTCGCGGGCGAGGTGGCCGAACTGCTTCTCCGCCCCGAGCCGGGCGAACGCCGCCCGGACCTCGTCCGGGGCCGGGTCGAACAGCCCCCGCAGCCGCCCGCCGACCACCGCGGCCAGTGACTCGGCGGCCGCCGCCTGGGCCATCTCCCCGAGGTCGGTCCGGCCGCGGTTGCCCGCCAGCTTCGCGTCGACCGCCTCGGACGCGGCCCCGATGACGGTGAGCAGCGTCGGCTCGTCCGGGACGACCAGCCCGCGGTCGCGGAGGGCCGGGCCGAACTCGTCCGCGGCGGCCGCCAGCGGGAGCTGGGCGAGCAGCCACACCGACTCGACCACCCCCGGGTCGTTGGCCGCCCGCAGCAGGGCCTTCTCGGCGGCCGTCACCGTGGCGGCCGCGACCTGGGCGGCCGCGGCCCCGTTGGCGATCAGCCCGACCACCCGGACCCACTTCCGGGTTTTCGGGAGGGGGCCGAGGCGGATGTGTCCCATTGATCGACCAGCCCGAGGGGGGTGTAGGTGAGGTTAACGCACGCCCCGGCGACGGTGGATGTCAGCAGTGGACAAAAATGGACTTTTGCGGGCAGTGGTCGGCCGGAAAGCCGGTACGGCCGGAGGAGTTAACGGGGGACGGGGGTAGGGGGTCGGAATCGCTGGGGGCGACGGCCGCCTGACCGTGAGGGCCGCCGCACGGACTTTTGACGGTCGCGCGGGAAAGGGGGTGGGGCCTATCCGGGCGGGGGGCCGCCGGCGACGTTCACCTGCTTGCGGGCGATGTTCACCTGCACCGTGGGACCGGCCAGCCGGCGGACCTCGGCCAGGGCCTTGAGGGCGGAGAGATACCGGCGGTGGGCCCGGTCGATCGACTTCTGGTAGTGGGTGGCCAGTTCGAGCGACATGCTCGACTTGGCCGCGTAGGTGTGTTCGAGGTGGTACAGGTGGAGCCAGCAGCACACCGCCCGCTCGGCCAGCAGCCGCTCGACCGGCGGGGCGTCCGGGCCGGCGAGTTCGGCCCGCAGGGCGGCCATCTTGGCGGACACGACTTCGCGGGCGTGCAGGTTGGCCCCGGCGAACGCAGTGAGCAACGTCTCGGCCGCCGACCGGGCCAGGTTCCCGCCCAGCCCGTCCACCATCCCGGGCCGCTTCAGCAGCTCCCGCAGGGCCGGCAGGGCGGCCGCGTCCCCGGCTTCGGCCCGGCGGACAACGGCCAGCGCGTCGGTGGCCTTGGCCAGGGCGTCAGCCGGTGGCGGGGTCGGGCGGGGTGTCTTCGGCGGGGCGGGCACGGCGCTTCCTCCACGGGCCGCGGTGGTGGCGGCGGAACCCGGCCGCCAGCAGGGCCGCCCGGGCGACCAGGTCGGCCGCCTCATCGAGCGGGGCGACGGCGGCGGTCAGGGCGTCGAGGTCGGCGATGGTCTGGCGGGTGGTGTCGGCCTCGGCCGCCCGGCGGTCGCGGTCGAGGGCGTCGTACCGGGCGATCAGGTCGGCCGCCGGGCCGGCCCCGACGTACTCCTTGACCACCCGCCGGCCGTCCCGGCGGCCGTGGTAGTAGTAGGTCCGGTTCCCCCGGCACTCCCAGCCCATCGGCCCCCCCGGTTGTGCAACACCCACGCGGGTGCCCCACTCGGGCCGGCCCCGCCCCATCATACCGGGGCCGCGGCGTGGCAGTGATCGGCAAACGGGGGCGTCAGGAGCCGGTGAGGGCGGCGAGGTTGTGGCGGGCCTGGGGGTGGGTTGGGTCGAGGGCCAGGACCGCCCGCAGGGCCCGCTCGGCACCGGCCCGGTCCGGGTCGCCGGTCAGGCAGGCGTGGGACAGGGCCAGCCATACCGGGAGGGCGTCCGGGAACCGCTCCGCGGCTTGGGACAGGGCCGCCCGGGCGGCGGGCTGGTCACCGGCCGCGGCCAGCGATCGGCCGGCCAGGACCGCCGCGTCGGGTTCGGCCCGGGGGCCGAGCCCGGCGAGGGAAGCCAGGACCTGCTCTACGCCGGCCCGGTCGCCGGCCCGGAGGCGGAGTTCGCCCAGGCCCAGGAGGGCCGGGGCGTACCCCGGGGCGTCGGCCAGGGCGTCGTGCCACAGGGCCTCGGCCTCGGCCGCCCGGCCCCCCTCGAAGAGGACGACGGCCAGGGTGTGCCGGGCCTTGTACGTCCGCAGCCCGCCCTCGGCCACCACCCCCAGCCCGGGGTGCGGGTCGTCCCGGCCGGCGAGGAGCCGCCGGAGCAGCCCCTCGGCGGCCCGCGGGTCGCCGCCCTCCCGGGCCAGGTTG
>JAIEQO010000237.1 GCA_019747655.1 Gemmataceae bacterium
GGGGCCGGGTCCTCGGGCAGGGCGGCCGGGACGGTCGCCGCCCGGGCCGACCGGACGGCCCGGCCGACCAGCTCCCGCAGGTCGGCCAGTTCGAGCGGCTTGAGCAGGTAGTCGAACGCCCCCTCCTTCATCGCCTCGATGGCCAGGTCGGTGGTCCCGTGGCCGGTCACCAGGACGACCGGCAGGCGGGCGTCGACGGCCTTGAGCCGGCGGAACGTGTCCAGCCCGGTGGCGTCCGGCAGGTGGACGTCGAGGACGACCGCGTCCGGGCGGTCGGCCCGGACCGCCGCGACCGCCTCGGCCGCCGTCTCGGCCGTCCGGACGGTGACATCGCCGTCCCGGAAGGCCCGCTGGAAGGCGTGCCGGATGGCCGGCTCGTCGTCCACGACCAACAGCGTCGGCATGGCATAGCCCCGTAAACCGACCCCACCCCCTAACCCCCTCCCCCGCGGGGGGAGGGGGGCCCGGAAGCCGGGTGGTCGGTTCGGTTCCCCCTCCCCCCGCGGGGGAGGGGGTTAGGGGGTGGGGTCTCTTCAGCAGTTACCGGCAGCGTCACGAAGAAGGTCGCCCCTCCCCCGGGCCGGTTGGCCGCCGCGATCGACCCGCCGTGGTCCTCGGCAATCCGCTTGGAGATCACCAGCCCGAGCCCCAGGCCGGTCTCCTTGGTGCTGGCGAACGGCTCGAACAGCCGGGGGAGGAACGCCTTCGGGATGCCCGGCCCGGTGTCCGCCACCTCCACCCCGACCCGGCCCGGGCCCGTCCGGGCGGACAGGGTGAGGGCCCCGCCGCCCGGCATCGCGTCCAGGGCGTTGAGCCCCAGGTTCACCAGCACCTGCCGGAGCTGGTCCGCGTCGGCGGTCAGGGTGAGCGGGCCCGGCGGCAGCTCGACCCGGACGTCCACCCGCTGCTTCTCGGCCCGCCCGCGGAGCAGTTCGGCCACCCCCCGGACGGCCTCGGCCAGGTCGGTCGGCCGCCGCTCGGCCTTCGGCGGGCGGGCGAACTGGAGGAACGTCCGGAGCGACCCCTCGACCCGCCGCACCTCCCCCTCGATCAGCCGCAGGTCGTCCGGGGTCAGCCCGCCCCCGTCCTCCAGCCCGGCCTGGACGAGCAGCTTGATCGAGGTGAGCGGGTTGCGGACCTCGTGCCCGACCCCGGCGGCGAGCTGGCCGACGGCGGCCAGCTGCTCGGCCCGCAGGACCTCGTACTCCCGCTGCTGGAGGGCGGCCACCGTCTCCCCGATCCGGTCGGTCAGCCGGTCGACCTCGGCGTGCAGCCGGCCGAAGTCCCCCTCCTCGGTCAGGACGATCTCCGGCGGGTCCGGGCCGAGCATCCCGGCGGCCGCCCGGACCTGGACCCGGAGCCGCCGGATCGACCGGGCCAGGGCCCGGGCCGCCCCGAACCCGAGGACCACCCCGGCCACCCCGCCCAGCCCGCCGACCACCGCCATCCCCCAGGCGAGCTGCCGCAACACCCGCTCGTGCCCCTGGGTCGACTCCTCGACCCGGTGGTCGTTGTACCCCTCGTACTCCCGGCACGGGAGCAGCACCTCGGCCTCCAGCAGCCGGGTGGCGTCCGCCACCGCGGCGTCGTGCCCCGGGTGCCCCGGCGGGGGGACCGCCTGCCACCGGCGGAGGTAGTCCCGGAACCCGGCGTCCAGCCGGTCGGCGATCGCCCGCTCCTCCGGCTGGTCGGCGAACCGGCGGATCGTCCGCAGGTGCCCGGCCGCCCGGTCGTGCAGGTCGGCCACGTTCTCGACGTGCCGGTTCTCCAGCTCGACCAGGACGTTCAGGCAGCCGCGGAGGTCGGCCGCCGCCCGCCGGCTGGACACGTTCTCCCGCAGCACCCGGGTGACGGCCGCCTGCTGGTGGAACAGCGACACGGCGGTGATGGTGCACAGGACGACCAGGCACAGGGCGATCAGGACGACCGGCCCGAGGTAGCGGAGGCGGAAGGCGGACATGGCGGGCCCCGGCGGGGCGGCGTCGGCCCCGCCGTCGTTATAGCCGCCGGCCGCGGCGGGGGTGCTAACATAACCCGGCAGACCGGACCAACCGACCCGAACCCGAGCCACCCCCATGCCCCGCCGGCCCCTCGTCGTCGCCGTCCCGTTGGCCGCCGCCCTGCTCGCCGGGCCGGCCCCGTCGCAGGACAAAAAAGACCCCCAGGCGAAGTTCGAGCCGAAGTCCCAGCCCGGGGCCGGGCAGAAGTACCTGGAGGCGTTCGTCGGCCGGTGGGAGGTGACGAAGACCTTCTACCCCCGCCAGGGCGACCCGGTGGCGGTCCCCGGGACGTGCGAGCAGGCGCTCGTCCAGGACGGCCGGTTCCTCGAGTCCCGGTTCACCTTCCGGCCGGCCGGCGGGAAGCCGACGACCGGCCAGGGGCTGATCGGGTTCGAGCCGGAGACCGGGCGGTTCACCTCCGTCTGGGTCGACTCCCGGCAGACCCGGATGTCGTTCCGCCGGTCCGAGGCCCCGTTCGACGGGAAGCAGATCGTGATGGCCGGGGCCGACCTCGGGGGGCCGCCCGGGCGGGGGTCGAAGACCGTCAGCCGGGTCGAGGACGGCGGGGAGGCGATCGTCCACCGGCAGTACGCGGTCGAGCCGGGGGCGGCCGACCGGCTGGTGATGGAGCTGCGGCTGACGAAGAAGGCCCCGCCCGCCCGGGGGCCGGGTCAGTAGTCCCCGGGGACCTCCCCGCCGGCCCGGGACCCGAGGTCGGCCCAGGTGGCCGGGTCGACCGCGTCGGCCACGAACCGGACCCCGCCGTCGAACCGGAGCAGGTTCACCCCGCCGGTGTGCTTGCTCCGGGCCGCCTTCCAGTTGGCGAAGGTGGAGATGCAGTCGACCGCCCCCGCGTTCGGCGGCAGCCCGTGGTCGTACAGGGTCTCGTAGGCGTCCCCGTCGGCCCACCGGGTGTTCCGGTCGGTCCGGAACTGCGGGGCCGAGCCGCACTCGGCGGCCGACATCGGGGCCGCCTTCTGGAGCCAGGCGTACACCAGCCGGCGGGTCTTCGGGTCGGCCGGGGCGGCGGCCAGCGGCCCGGTGTTCGGGCCGATCAGGCTCTCGGACATCATCGCCGTGTTGCTCGTCCCGTCCACCAGGTCGGCCACCCGGGTCTTCGACCCGTTGTAGAACCCGCCGTCCGGGGGCGGGACCGGGACCGCCGGGTTGGTCGTCCGGGCGGCCCCGTTCCGCCCGCTCCCGACGCACACGTTGTAGTTCCCCGGGCCGAACGCCGGGTCGGTCGCCCGCCCGTCGTCGCTCGGGCAGAGGAGGATCGGGACGAGCTGCCGGACGGCCAGTTGGTTCCCCTTGCTGTTGGTCACGCTCCCGTCGTTCTGGTACAGGGAGTTCTCCAGGTCGCAGGCGTTGTAGATCGCCGTCTGCTCCAGGTACGGGGTGAGCCGGGCGACGGCCGACCACCGGAACCGGAACGGGGCGGCGGCCAGGGCCGGGTCCTTGCCGACCTTCTGCTCGTACCCCGGCGGGAAGCACCCGAGGGCCGCCTCGTGGTTGAGGAACGCCAGCCCGAGCTGGTGGAGGTTGTTCTGGCACTTCATCCGGGCGGCCGCCTCCCGGACCTTCTGGACCGCCGGCAGCAGCAGGCCCACGAGGACGGCGATGATGGCGATCACCACCAACAGCTCGATCAGGGTGAAGGCGGATCGACGGAACATCGGGCGGCTCCGTGAGGGGCAATCTACCCAAATTAACAGCGACCCCCGGCCCCGGGAAGCGGCCGGCGGGTGAAACCGTGTCGTCGACCCCGGCGACCGCCGGCACACCCGGCCCGGCGGTGGTCGGCCGGCAACCAGGGTGGTTCCGCGCCGGCCAACCGGCGGCTGGTCGCTCGTTTTTGCCTGACCATCCCATCGGGTCGGCAGGGTGGGTGCCGTTCCGACCGCCTCGGCTGTCATCCGCTCGTCTGGGCCGCCAACGGGCCGGAGTCGGCGTCGGCCGACGGGTCCGCCAACGGATGATTTCGCCGCCGGTTCCGTTCTGGTAGGGTGTGTCGAGCGGACCGTCCGCGGTCCGCGATGACGAACCACGCGGCCCCCGGTGCGTCGCCGGCTCGCCGGGGGCGACCCTCGACACACCCTACGTCGGCCCTTCGAGGTCCCCGATGCGGCTCCTCGCCCCGCTTGCGCTGCTCGTCGTGGCCGGGCCGGCGGCCGCTGTCAACCTGCCGCGGTTCGACCGGTACGGCGACCCGCTCCCGGCCGGGGCCGTCGCCCGGCTCGGGTCGGTGTACCTCTCGGCCGCCAACTGCGGCCCGATCCACTTCTCGGCCGACGGCAAGACGCTCTTCGCCGCCACCGACGGCCCGGCCGTGGTCGAGTGGGACGCGGCCACCGGCAAACGCATCCGGGGCGTCATGCTGCCCGGAGAAGAGGGCAGCTTCCCGACGGTCTGCGACGACGGGTCGGTGGCCGTCGTCCGGCTGCCGGGCGGCGGCTACCGCGTGGTCGAGGTCAAGAGCGACCGGGTCCGGCTCGACCTGCCGAAGGAGGCCCGCCCGCCCGCCCTCCGGACCGACACGTTCAGCGCGGACGGCAGCCGGATGTTCGGGTCCGAAGGGGCCGACGACCAGGAACGCGGGCGGCGGCTCCGGGTCTGGGACACGGCGACCGGGAAGGCGATGGATGTCGGCGAGGGCGGCGAGTTCGTCCGGGCCCACTTCTCCCCCGACGGCACCAAGTTGATCCTTCGCGAGGACGATACGGCGGTTTGCTGGGACCTGACGACCGGGAAGCGGCTGTGGCAGGCCGAGGACCGCCGGTTGAACCAATTCGGCATGCCCGGCGAGCCGGTCTTGTTCCGTCCGGACGGTCGGGTCGTGCTGGTTCCCGTCCGGGTCGGCGACGACGACCGGGCCGAGGTCTGGGACGCGGCCACCGGCAAGCCCGTCGCGGGGGTCGCCCCGTTCCCCGCGGACTTGAGGTTCCCGGCCGCCTTTACCCCGGACGGTACGGCCGTCCTCACCTACCACACCGGCGACGACCGCAGCGAGTACGGGCTCTGGGACCTGACCTGCGGGGGGTGGCGGAGCCGCCTGCCGTCACATTGGGGTTGGGGCGGCATAGCATTCGATCCGGCCGGGCGCACCGCCGTATCCCAGACGGGCGAAGACCGTTGGCCCCGGTTCCGACGCTGGGACGTAACGACCGGAAAGGACCTCTACCCGGTCGCGGTCGACCGCGGGCACGCGGGCGCGGTGGTGAACGCCGCCTTCGACACGACCGGGCAGTGGGTAGTCTCGGTCGGGGAGGACGGCACCGTCCGAGAGTGGGACGCCAGGAGTGGACGGCTGATCAAGGTGATCGCGACCGATCCGGACGACCGACTCGTCGACTGGAGTTTCGATAGCGAGCCGCACCTGGCCGGCCGGCCGGCCGGCGGACGGGCCACGTTGGTCGGCATCTCCAAGGGGCACTTCTACCCCGCCTTCCAGCCTCTCGACCTCGCGGCCGGGTCGGCCGGCCGGGTGGTGGCGTATACCTCTCGGGCCATCGATGGAGGGCACGGCCATTACGTTCCCACCGGCCGCCCCGCCCGACTCGCCGGTGGGTTAGTTCGGGCACCGGCCTCGCCCGTCCCCGGGTCGAAGGAGCCGCCGGTCTTCCGGATTGACATCGTGGACTGGGACCCGGCCACCGGGCGGGTCGCCCGCGTCAAGCCGATTGACATCGGGCCCCGGCCCGGCAGGTACTGGGACTCCGTCCACATGTCCCCGGACGGGAACCGGGTGATCGACGGCCCGGAGGTCTGGGATGTCGAAACCGGCCGACTGATCGGCTCGCTGACCCGTGGCGACATCAAGGGTGGGGCCCATGCGTTCTCGGCCGACGGCCGGTTCGTCGCGGCCCGGATGGCCCGGGAGATTCCGCCCAAGACGCGGCACGGGTCGCCGGACTGGAAGCCGGTCGGGGTGTGGGTGTGGGATACCGTGACGTGGGCCCCGGTGGCCCGGCTGGAGACCGAGGCCGACCGGCTGGAGGAACTGCCGAACGGCCGGCCCCGGTACAGCACCGAGCGCCTGACCCCGGACGGCCGGTTCCTGCTCACCCTCGACCAGACCGGCATCCTGGTACGCGACCTGGCGGCCGGAGGGCGGCCGGTCGTCCGCTTCCGGCCCGACCCGCGGCTGCTGTACCACGAGGGGACCTGGGAGACGAACGCCCTGGATGTCTCCCCGGACGGGCGGCTGGCCGTGACCGCCCGGCAGGACGGCACCTGCCTGGTGTGGGACCTCTCCGCGGCATACAAGCAGGCGGCCACCGCCCCGCCGTCCGACGCCGACCTCGCCGCCGTCTGGGCCGGCTGGGGAAAGCCCGACGGCAGCCCGCTGGCCGGGCTGTGGCGGCTGGCCGACCACCCCGGCCGGTCCGTCCCGTTCCTCCGTGCGAAGGTCGCGGGGCTGGTCAAGCCGGTCCCGCCGCCGGCCGCCGCGGACGCCCGTAAGGCCGTGGCCGACCTCGGGAGCGACGACTTCGCCGCCCGGGAGACGGCCGAGAAGCGGCTGGCCGACTACGGCGAGGCGGCCCGAGCGGCGGTCGCCGACGCCCTGGCCGGGGCACCCTCCCCCGCGGCGAGGACCCGGCTCGGCCGGGTCCTCGGCCGGCTCGACGCGG
>JAIEQO010000860.1 GCA_019747655.1 Gemmataceae bacterium
CCCACCGGACCACCCCGCCGGCCGGCCCGATCCCGGCGGTCAGCACCTCCCGCCCGCCGGCCGCGAACGCCACGTCCCCGACGGTCCCGTAATGCCCCACCGGCGGGGTCAGGGTCTTCCCGGTCGCGGGCTCCCAGGCCACCCCGACGGCCTCGACCCGCGCCCACGCCACCACCCGCCCGCCGGGGGCGAACCCGACCCCGAGCGGGTCGATCTGGTGGACATCGGCCGGCCGCCCGCCCGACCCGACCCGCCGCCCGTCCGGCAGCGACCACCACTCGACGCCCCCGGTCGTCCCGACCGCGGCCACCTGCTTGCCGTCCGGGCTGAACGCCACCCGATACCCCTGCCCGGTCCGCCCGAGGAGCGTCCGGACCGGCTTGCCGGACGGCACCTCCCACAACTCGACCGGGCCGGTCCCCAGTCCCACGGCCAGCGTCTTTCCGTCCGGGGCGAACGCCAGGGCCGGCATCGATAGCCGGCCGGACGGCTCCGGGCCGACCGGGATGCGGCACAGCCCCGTCCCGTCGGCCACCGCGTACACCCGGACGACCGGCGGGTCGGCCTTCCCGTCCGGCCGGTGGGGGACCTGTCCGCCGACCGCCACCGTCGTGCCATCCGGGGACAGGATCGGTGTGAACGCCCAGTTGTACGGGACCTTGACCTCGGCGGCGGCCGCGTTCTTGGCCACGTCCCATACTTTCACCGTCCCGCACTTCTCGCCGCCGGCCGCCCACGCCACCCGCGACCCGTCGGCCGACAGCGAGAACCCGTCCGAGTCCGGACGGGTCTGCACGCCCGGCGGGAGTTCCCGGACGACCTTCCCCGTCCCCACGTCGCAGACGGCCGCCTGGCCGTCGAACCGGACGACCAGCGCCCGCTTGCCGTCGGCCGACACCCGGACCTTCCCCGCCCCCGGCCCGGAACCCGGGCCGACCGGCCGGCAGGTGGCCAGGTCGTACCGCCGGACGCCCCCGTCGGCCGCCGGGCCGAGGTACGTCGTGTAGCCCGGCGGGACCAAGCACAAGTCGTTCGTGGTGGCCCGGCCGACGTGCCCCAGCCGGGCGATGGCGCCCTCGGGTAGGGGGTCGCCGTACAGGTCCGTCTTCGGGTCGGCGGCCAGTGCCGCGGACGCCGCCAGCACGATCCCGAAGACCGCCAGCCGGAACCGGGTCATGGCCGACACTCCCATGCCAAAGGACGAAGGGACGACGCCCGCCGGCCGACTCCGTTGCACGCCCGGTTGAGACGCTACTTCCCGTCCGGGATCGCCGCCAGGTCCCACAGGAGGACCGTCGTGTCGGCCGAGCCGGTGGCCAGCAGCTTGCCGTCCGGGCTGAACCGCAGGCCCGTCACCGGGGCCGCGTGCCCGGCGAGGGTGTGCAGGACCGTCCCCCGCGGCCAGTCGTACACCCGCACCCCGTACACCCCGGCCGCCGGGTCGACCGCCACCGCGGCCGCCAGCCGCTTCCCCCCGGGGGCGACCGCCACCACCCCGGACGCCGGGTCGCCCTGGGGGCCGGCCGGCTCGACCACGTCCCCGGTCCGCCCGGCCTCGTAGTCCACCGCCCACAGCCGCCCGCCGGACACCACCACCGCCACCGAGTCGTCGACGACCGCCACCCCGGCCACCCCCATCGTCGGGTCCTCGACCTCGCCCAGCTTCTTGCCGGTCGAGAGGTCCCAGCCGGTCACCAGCGTCCCTTGCCGGATCCCGCCCCCCCCGGCTACGGACGAGTCGCGGAGGCTGGTGACGGTCACCAGCCGGGTGCCGTCCGGGCTGAAGGCGGCGGCCGGGGCGTACCCGCCGGAGGCCGGGAGGTCGAACTCGGCCACCCGCCGGGGGTTGGCCAGGTCCCAGACGGTACACCGGCCGGGGGTCCGGCCGTCGAAGGTGGTGGCCAGCACCGCCACCCGGGACAGGTCGGCCGACGGGAGGTGGTGGACGGTGACGGTGGCCCGGGCGGCCCCGCGGGGGACGGCGAACAGCTCGGCCCCGGTGGCCAGGTCGAAGACGACCGGCGGCATCCCGGCGGCCAGGGCCCGGGTGCCGTCGGCCGCCAGGGTGAAGAAGTACCGGCCGCCGGTGCCGACGGACCCGAGCCCGCCGGCGAGCCCCGGGCGTGAGCCCGGGGCGATGCGGACTCGGCCGAGCGGCTTGCCGGTGGCCGCCTCCCAGCGGACGACCCGGCCGTCCGACCCGGCCGTCACCAGCTCCTTCCCGCCGGCGGCGAAGGCGATGCTGCGGACGGCCCCGGTGTGCTCGCCGGCCGGGGTGAGGAGCTTGCCCGACGGGGCGTCCCACACCACCGGCGCAACCCCGGTCGAGGCCCAGGCGACCGCCCGCCCGTCGGCGGCGACGGCCACCCCGGCCGGCAGGACCGGGGGGAGGTCGGCCGGCGGATCGGTGGCGCCGACGGGTTTCCCGTCGGGCAGGGTCCACCGCTGGACGGCGCCGTCGGTCCCGACCGCGGCCAGGAGCTTGCCGTCCGGGGCGAACGCCACCTTCGCCCCCTGCCCGGTCCGCCCCAGGAGGGTCTTCACCGGCTTGCCCGACGGCACCTCCCACAGGTCGATGGGGCCCTCGCCGGACCCGACGGCCAGGAGCTTGCCGTCCGGCGAGAAGGCCACCCCGGATTGCGGGCCCGCCGTCCCCCCGACCGGGGCCTTGAACAGCTCCTTCCCGCCGGTCGCCTCCCAGACGGCGACGGTCGGCCCGGTGTCGGCGGCCGCCGGGGCGACCCCCGCACCCGGCCGGGCGACCGCCGGCGTGCTGGCGGTGAAGCCCTGGCCGCGGACGGCGACCACCTTCCCGTCCGGCGACAGGGTCGGCAGCGGCACCCCGGGCTGGGGGGACGGGACCCGGCCGACCTGTGCGTTCTTGGCCACGTCCCAGACGACCACCTCGCCCCCCCGGTTCTGCTGGCTGAGGGTGCCGTAGGCCAGGACCGCGCCGTCGGCCGAGAGCGTGGCCCCGCCCTGGACGGTCGGCACCGCCGGCCGGACCTCGGCCAGTTGGCCGCCGGTGGCCACGTCCCGGACGACCAGCACCCCGGCCCGGGCGACGGCCGCCCGCTTGCCGTCGGCCGACACCGCCACGACGGCCGAGCCGGCTTCGGGACGGGCCGGCGGCCCGTCGTCCCGCGGCTTGCCGGTGGCCACGTCGTAGGCCCGCAGTTGCCCCTCGGCGTCGGGGACGAGGAACGCCTTGTAGTCGGGCGGGACCGGGAACACCCCGGCCCGGACGGCCGGCGGCGGGAGCCCGAACCGGGCTTTGGCCCCGGCCGGGAGGGGCGTCTCGTCGGCCCGAAGGTTTCTACCCCCGAGTCCGATGAGGAGGACGATACCGGCGGCGGGGAGGCGGGGGGTGAGTCTCACGGCGTCCTCTGGCAGCGAGGGGGACCGGACACGGCTCCAACATACCCGCCGGCCGGAGGGCGGTCCATCGTTGCGGAACCCGGCCCGCCGTGGGACACTGGCCCCCACCCGCCGGAGGTCCGCCGATGCCCGACCCGCCGCGACGTGCTGGGGGCCGTCGCCGTTGCCGCCGCAACAGGGGGTTCACACCCCCCGCTCGCCAAGAGCGATGTCATCCGGTCCGAGAACGACCGGGACGGGACCACCGACTGGCAGCTCACCTACGTCAAGTTCGACCCGAAGGCCCGGCACCGGCAGCCGCTCATCGAGGGCTACTGCGACAAGATGAGCGTCGCGGCCGGCGAGCGGATCGCCTTTCACGTCAGCACCGACCCGGCCGCCCCGTTTACGATCGACCTGTACCGGCTCGGCTACTACCGCGGCACCGGCGGCCGCCACCTGCGGACCCTCGGGCCGTTCCCCGGGCAGCCCCAGCCGACCCCGCCGGTCGGCGAGGTGCGGCTCCGCGAGTGCCGGTGGGAGCCGTGTACCACACTCGACATCCCGAAGGACTGGCCGAGCGGCGTCTACCTCGGCAAGCTGGCGTCCACGGCCCACCGCTACCAGAGCTACGTCGTCTTCGTCGTCACCGACGGCCGCCCGGCCGACCTGCTGTTCCAGTGCAGCACCAACACCTGGCAGGCGTACAACCTCTGGCCGGACGGCTACTCGCTGTACCACAACGACCGGCCGGACCGGAAGCCGCTCGTCGCCGGCGTCCGGGCCGGCTTCGACCGCCCGTTCGCCCGCTACCCGCAGGTGACGGACACCCCGCTGACCCTCGGCTCGGGCGAGTTCCTGCCGTTCGAGTTCCCGTTCGCCTACTGGCTGGAGGAGCACGGGTACGACGTGACCTACTGCACCAACGGCGACGTCCACCGGTCCGCGGACGTCGTGACCCGCTGCAAGGCGTTCCTGTCGGTCGGCCACGACGAGTACTGGAGCCGCAGGCAGTACGACCACGTCGCGGCGGCGGTGAAGGCCGGGGTGAACGCCGGCTTCTTCGGCGGCAACTCGGTCTGCTTCGTGACCGGCATGTACCCGTCGGCCGACGGCCGGGCCGACCGGGTGATCGAGCGGCGGGGGCGGTACGGCGGGGTCCGCCCGGCCGAGCGGCCGTGGATGGCCGACCTGCCCGAGGACGGCCCGGACGAGGCCTTGCTCATGGGGGCCCGGACGGTCATCCCGTTCAACGGGTCGGGCGACTGGGTGTGTGCCAGGCCGGACCACTGGGTCTTCGCCGGGACCGGGATGAGGAAGGGCGACCGCATCCCCGGGCTGGTCGGGTGGGAGCACCACGGCGACCCGGCGGCGATCCCGGGGCTGGAGGTGGTGGCGGCCGGGAAGACGTGGACCGGGGGCGAGGAGGAGAGCCACTACGAGGCGACGATCTACCCCGGGCCGAAGGGGAACACGGTGTTCAACGCGGCCACGGTGTTCTGGGCCCAGGGGCTGAGTTCGCCGCCGGGGCACTGGCCGCCCTACGTCCACAACGGCCGGCCCCACGGCCCCGACAAGCGGGTGCAGCGGATCACCAAGAACCTGCTCGACCGGTGGACCGGCGGGTGATGGCGGGGCGGTTGGGCCGGCACGCCGCCGGCGGGCGCGGTAGACTGGGTCGGCCCGGGCCGTCCGGCCCGGGGACCGGAGGGCCCCCCGTGCCGCCCGACTTCCGCATCCGCCTCCTCGCCCCGCCGGATTACGACGGGGTCATCGGCATCTGCCGGCTGGTGTACCCGGCCGAGGAGCCGTACACCCCCGCCGAGCTGGACGCCCACCGCCGGGTCTTCCCGGAGGGCCAGTTCGTCGCCGTGGCGGCCGACACCGGGGCGGTGGCCGGGGCCCACTTCACCCTCCGGCTGCGGCTGGCGGACTACCACGTCGACGACCCGTGGGACGTGCTCACCGCCGGCGGGTCGTTCCTCGACCACGACCCGGCCGGCCCGACCCTGTACGGGGCCGACATCATGGTCCACCCGGCCCACCAGCACCACGGGCTCGCCCGGGTCCTGACCGACCGGGCCCGGGACCTGGTGCGGGCCGAGCGGCTCTGGCGGATGGTCGGGGCCAGCCGGCTGCCCGGGTACGCCGCCTACGCCCCGGCCATGGGCGTCGAGGAGTACGTCGCGGCGGTCCGGTCCGGGCGGCTGTCCGACCCCGCCTTGACCGTCCACCTGCGGGACGGGTGGGCGGCGGTCCGGCCGGTCCGCGGGTACCTCCCCCACGACGCCGAGAGCGCCGGCTGGGCCGAGGTGATCCAGTGGGTGAACCCGGACTGCCCGCCGCCCCCCGAACTGGCCCTCCGGGCGGACCCAGCCGGCCCCGGGGGGTGACGGCGGGCCGGGCGGTTGGGCTGGCCGGGCGGCCGGCGGTCTGGTACACGCCCCGGCATGGACTGGCTCACCACCCTCGCCGGCGTCTGGATCACCACCCTCGGCTGGATGGCCGCCGCCGCGGTCGTCCTGGCCGTCCTGTCCCGGCTGTGGCCGTGTAACCCCGGGCGGTCGTGGTGGGCCGACCTCCGGGCCGCCCGGACCGACCTCGGGTACTGGCTGTTGAACCCGGCGCTAACCGGGGCCGGCCGGGTCGGGCTCCTGGTCGCCGGGACGCTGCTCGTGTACGGGGGCGAGCCGCCGGCCGACCTGCCGGCCCGGCGGCTGCCGCTCTGGGCCCAGTGCGGGCTTGTCCTGCTGATCCAGGACGTGATCCTGTACGCGGTCCACCGGGCGTTCCACACCCGCCGCGGGTGGGGCTTCCACGCCGTCCACCACTCGCCCGAGCCGCTCGACTGGCCGTCGGCCCTCCGCTTCCACCCGGTCAACGCTGTCCTGGAGTTCGCCGCGGCCGACGCCGCCGTCCTCCTGATGGGCTTCTCCCCGACCGCCCTGCTCGCCCTGGCCCCGTTCAGCCTGGCGTTCTCGGTCCTGGTCCACGCCAACCTCGACTGGACGTTCGGCCCGCTCCGGTACGTGATCGCCAGCCCGGTCTTCCACCGCTGGCACCACACCTCGGCCGAGGCCGGGCGGGACCGGAACTTCGCCTCGACGTTCCCGTTCCTCGACCTCCTGTTCGGCACCTTCTACCTGCCCGCGGGCGAGCGGCCGCGGGCCTACGGGGCCGGCGACCCGGCGTTCCCGGCCGGCCTGTGGGCCCAGTGGGCCTACCCGTTCCGCCGGGCCGGCGGGCGGGCCGCGGCGGCGGTCGGCGGGGCGGCCGGGTGCCTGGCCG
>JAIEQO010000162.1 GCA_019747655.1 Gemmataceae bacterium
CACCGTCCAACTGGCCGTCATCCGACGCTACCTCCGCGTGCTGATCGCCCACGCCGATTCAGCAGACAGAACCTAGGCGTTCCGGAGTAAGAGTCCGGCCCCGGCCGATACCCCGCCCATGATCCACCGGTTCACGTCCCGGAGCATGTGCGGGTGGAGCTTCTGGGTGGTCGGGTAGCCGGCCAGCCGGACCTCGGCCCCGGCGGCGTAAAGCAGCCGGTAGTCCCGCTGCGCGGTGGTGTACGGGACCACGGCGTTGGCGATCCCGTGGCCGATGAAGACGGGCAGCCCGCGGACGGTCCGGAGGTTGAACAGCGGCGACCCGGCCGGGGCCGGCAGCCGGCCGTTGAGGGCCACCACCCCGGCTAACCGGTCGGCCAGCCGCAGCCCGAGCCGGTACGCCACCCCGGCCCCCTCCCCGACCCCTAGCAGGTAGACCCGTTCCGAGTGGACGTGGTACGTCCGCCGGGTCTGCTCGACGGCCCCGAGGAGGTAGTCCTCGGCCGCAGCCGGGTCGCCCCAGCCGAACGCCGGGCGGCCGTCCGGCCGGGTGCCGGTCCGGTCCGGGCCGCGGAGGGACAGGCCGATGTAGTTCCGGCGGGAGAGTTTGGGGGCCAGCCGGGCGACCTGCTCCTCGCTCCCGCCGGCCCCGTGGAAGAGGACGACGAGCGGGTACGGGTAGCGGGGCTGGTAGTCGGTCGGCAGGAAGGTGCGGACCGGGCGGCCGGGGTGGGCCGGGACCTCGGTGGTGTAGAACCCCTCGGCGGGGCGGTCGAGTCGCCAGTGGGTCTGGGTGCTGTCCGGCATGGTGGCCCGTGTGATCCGGTGGGCGGGGGCGGTGCCCGGGCGGCGGCCCGGCGGCCCGGTTCGCCGCAACTCTACGCCCGGGTGGGACTCGGTTCAAGCGGACCCGGCGGCGGGCTTGAGGGAAACCGGCCGGATTTCCGGCCCGGCCGCGCGGTCGCACCGGCCGGGGTAACTGTAGTGGAGTAGCGAATCTGGGGTGGGTCAACAGTTCCGGCGGGGCGGGAAGTGCATTCCGGTCAATCCCGACCCGGTGCATCCGCGCCCACGGCTAAGGCCGACGCAACCGTCACAACCGCGCCGGCGTCAGCCGGGTGTCACTCCGCCGGCCGGACGGTCACTTCGAGCCAGGTTTGGTCCGTCGGCGAGCGAGTCGAGACCGTGTGCCGGACGGGCCTACCGGGCACGATCGGCAGGGTCGTCGAGTTGAAAATCTCCTTCGCCGGCGGCCCGGACGGGGTCTCCTTCTGCACCAAGGCCATTACCTCAAGGGCGGTCCCGAACGTGAGCCGTCGGGGACTGACGAACACCCAGACTCGGAACGAGGTGTCGTAGTGGATGGGCCGGTCGATCCCGGCCTGGGGTGGTGGGTACAGAAAGGCAACCGGCCGGCCGGCGCGACCGTCGTAGGCCGACCCACCTTGTCGAGCCATCACCTCGCCGGCCGGGGGCCGCGCCGGGTCGCCGTCGAAGAGCGTGACCTCGACAGCGTAACTCTCCGGGGCGAGGGCCGACCCGGCCGCCAGCAACACCGCCCCTAACGCGACCACCATCCGGCACCTCCGTGTGCGTGCAACTCGGCGAGCGGGGGGCGTGAGCCCCCTGATGCAACCACGCATCACGGGGCTCACGCCCCCCGCTCGCCGGGACCGGTTACTTTACCGGTCGGACGGTCACCTCCACCCAGGTCTGGTCGGTCGCGGAGCGGGCCGCGATCCGCTGCCGGAACGACTCGCCCGGTTTACTGATCCAGGCGGCCCGCATCCCCAGTTCGGTGAACCCGGGGACGAACCCGGCGGCGGTCTCGACCCCGTGGGCGGGGTTGACCTGCCGGTGCTTGGCGTTCAGCTCGACCCACACCCGCCCGTCGGGGCGGAGGACCACCGGCAGGAGTTCGAGGCTGGTGCCGACCTTCTCGACGGCCGCCGGGTTCCGGGGCGTGGGGCACGGCACATCCTTGCCGACCAGGAAGAAGCCGGGCCGGCCGGTGGGCGTAACCACCTGCGGCTCGGCGAGGACGCGGACCGTCCCGGCCTCGCGGGTGCCGAGGGGGTCGCCCTCGTAGACGGTGACGGCGATGTGGACCTGCGGGGCGGGCATCAGCCCGGCCGCCGACGCCAGCCCGAGTACCAGCGCGAACGTGTTCATCCGCCGCCTCCGTGCGATGGGGTGAGAGAAAGAGGCCTACTTCGCCGGGCGGACGGTCAGTTCCACCCAGGTCTGGTCGGTCGCCGACCGGGCCGACATCCGAACCCGTTCGGTCTCGCCCGGCTTGACCCGCACCGCCGTCTCGACCGTCTCGACGTTGAACGCCGGCTGGCTCAGGCCGTCGCCGGTCCGGACGCCCGGGCCCGGGGCCACGGTCGTATGCTGAAGCTCCATCCGCAGCAGGACCGCCCCGCCGGGGGCCGGCCGCGGCGTGACCCGGACGGCCACCCCCACCGGGCGGGTGTTCGGGACCTCGCCCACGACCGTCGCGGGGAAGGCGAAGTCCTGGCCGACCTGAACGGTCCCGGTCTGGCCGAGGCAGACTTGGAGGATCGGCCGGCTCAGGATGTCGAGGTTCCCGGCCGCCTTCGACCCGAGCGGGTCGCCCTGGTAGACGACCATGTCGATCCGGTACTGCTGGGCCGGCAGCTCCGCCGCCGACGCCAGCCCGAGCAACAGCGCGAACGTGTTCATCCGGCACCTCCGTGTGACCGAGACGAAGGAGCGATCTTTGGGAGGGCGAGGCTCCCGCCGAGCCGGGGCAGCCCGGAGCGGTCGCCGGCTCGGCGGGAGCCTCGCCCTCCCGAGTTGATTACCCCCTCACCAGTCCCTTGTCCTGCAAGTAGTTCAACACCAGGGCGACGCCCTCCTCGACCGACTGCTTGCCGGCGTCGAACGTGAGCTCCGGGGCGGCCGGCGGCTCGTAGGGGTCGTCCACCCCGGTGAAGCCCATCCCCTTCCCGGCCGCGACCGCCTCCCGGGCCTGCTTGTAGAGGCCCTTCGGGTCGCGCTGTTCACAGCACTCGATCGGCGTGTTGACGTAGACCTCGACGAACGGGATGGCCCCGCCCTTGTTCCCCTGGTGGGCCTTGCGGGCGGCGTCCCGGTCGGCCCGGTACGGGCTGATGAAGCTGGTCAGGGCGAACAGCCCGGCGTCGGCGAACAGCTTGGCCACCTCCCCGATCCGGCGGATGTTCTCCTCCCGGTCGGCGGCACTGAACCCGAGCCCGAACCGCTTGGCCCGGTCCTCGGCGTACCCGCGGGCCTCCATCAGCACCTTCGGCCCGGCGTTCAGCCCGAGCCGGACGTTGTCGCCGTCCAGGACGTAGGCGGCGTGGCCCCGCTGGATCAGCACCTGCTCCAGGGCCACCGCCAGGGTGCTCTTGCCGGACCCGGAGAGGCCGGTGAACCAGACCGTCGCCCCGGCCTGCTTGAGCAGGGCCGCCCGCTCCTCGCGGGTCACGGTCCCGGGGTGGTAGAACACCTGCGTCGGCTTCATGGTTTCGCGTTTCGAGTTTGAAGTTTCGAGTTTCCCGATCCGGTTCAGGTTATTGGTTCGATCGCGGCGTGGCACACCTCCGGATCACCGCGAGCGGTGCAAACCCCCGCGGCCTCTTCCGACTCGAAACTTCAAACTCCAAACTCGAAACTGGTCACTGCCCCGCCACCCGGAACTCGACCGGCCGGCTGCGGGCGACCCGGCCGGTGCCCGGCTCCCGCACCTCGGCGGTGATCGTGTACACCCCGGCGTGCGGCGGGACGGCCACCCCGTAGCTGCGGAAGTAGTCCCGGACCGGCGACCGGGTGGCCTGGACGTGGGGGACCTTGACCGCCGTGACCCGCCGCTGGAAGTTGGCCGGGTCGGCCTGCTCGACCAGCCGGCCGTGCGAGTCCCGGACCTCGAACGTGACCTCCACCCGGGTCAGGTAGCCCTCGCCCCGCGGCCCGGGGTCGCAGGCGACGTGCTTCAGCTCCAGGTAGAGGAACGTCCGGTCGCCCGGCCGGTAGGGGTCGGTCAACGGCCGGGGGTGGTAATCCCCGAACCCCCGCGGCTCCCGGCCGCACAGGGCCAGTACCTCCACCGACAGCGGGGCCCGGGCCCCGAGCCGGTCGGCCAGCCCCTGGAACTGGTCGGCCATCAGCCCGACCTCGGCCGGGTCGGCGGCGGCCGGGGTCGGCTGGCCGACCCGGGCTAACAGCGGCAAGAGCCGCAGGGCCAGCTCCTGGTTCACCCGGTCGAGCCCGTCGAGGTGCCGGAGGGCTTCTTCCGGGCGGTTCTCGACGTAGGCCCGAAACGCAGCTAACAACGGCGGGTCCGCGGTGACGGGCCGGGGGTTCAGGGCCGGCAGCGGGAGTTGGGCGGGCTCCGTCCGGTCCGCCTTGACGGCGGTGATCGCGGCCGAGGCCGGCGGGTCGGCCGGCGGTGCGGCTTCCCGGTCGGGCGGCGGGGTCGGCCGGCGGCTGACGGTGGCCGGCAACTCGGCCGGCGGCGGGGCGGTCGGGTTGGCCCGGACGACCTCCCCCGGCCGGGACGGCAGGCTGGCGAACTTCTCCCGCGGCGGCGGGGACGGCTCGGGCGGCGGGGTGACGCTCCCGGAGATGTGCAGGCAGCCCGGGGCCGGCCCGAGGGCCAGACCGGCGAGCAGGGCGAGTGCGCGGCGGGCGGTCATCCGTGACCTCGACACCCCGGGGCGAGCCGCGGGCCGGACCCCGCGGGCCGGGGGGTATACGGCCGGGGGGTCGGGGCGCCAAGGCGGCTCCGGCCGGCCGACCGCGTACAGCCGGAGTTCTGACAGGATCAACAGGATAAACAAGATGTTCAAAACTCTGATTTATCCTGCTCATCCTGTTTATCCTGTCGAGTAATTCCTCAGTATTAGGGGTTTGTGAAATCCCGTCGGCCCGGGGAGTTGCCCCGTCTTGCCGGTTCGCGGAAGATAACGGTTTCGGGCTGCCTTCCCGTTTCCTCCCGCCGCGGGGCTGCCACCCTCTCGCGCTCGTACCCGGAGTCGCCGTCATGCCGTCGCGTCTCGCCGTCCGCCCGGGCCGCTGGCCGTCCCGGGCCGCCGCCCTCCTGCTGCCCGTCTTGGCCGTCGCCCTGACCCGGGTGCCGGCCCCGGCCGCCGACCCGGTCCCCGCTCCGCGGGCGGTCCGGGCCGACGCCAAGCCCCTGACCGCTACCCAGCTGGACCAGGCCGTGCTCGACGAGGTCAAGGGCAACGCCGAGATCATGAAGAACCTGGAGTTCCTGTCCGACACCATCGGCCCCCGGCTGACCGGGTCGAAGAACCTGGAGCGGGCCAACGAGTGGACCGCCGCCAAGATGCGCGAGTATGGGCTGGAGAACGTCCGCCTGGAGCCGTGGGAAATCCCCGTCGGCTGGGAGCGGGGGACGGCCAGCATGAAGGTGGTCGAGCCGGACACCGGGGTCCGCTGCCTGGTCAACGCGGCCGCCTGGACCCCGGGGATCGAGGGCGGGAAGGTGACGGGCGAGGTGAAGATCGTCCGCATCCGGAACAAGGAGGACCTGGCCAAGTACCGCGGGAAGCTGAAGAACGCCGTCATCCTGTCCTTCCCGCCGGCGACCGTGGCCCCGATCTCGGACCTGTCCTACGGCCCGCTGCCGCCGCCGAAGGACGCCCCCAAGAAGGACGAGAAGAAGGCGGAGCCGAAGAAGAAGGAGATCGCCGCCGGGGCGGTGGTGGCCCTGGCCGACGGGCAGCCGCCGGAGGCGAAGACGGCGGACGGCGAGAAGCAGCCCGACCCGAAGCCGGCCGAGGGGAAGAAGGAGCAGCCGAAGAAGGACGACCCCGCCTTCAGCAACTTCGTCTCCCAGGCCGACCTGAACGACTTCTACAAGGCCGAGGGGATCGCCTGCACCCTGTCCGACTCGGGCAAGCCGCACGGGCTGATGGTCGCCGGCGGGAACTGGCGGGGCGGCGACCGCGGGGCCCAGCAGGACGCCATCCCCCGGCTCATCCTGGCCCACGAGCACTACGCCCTGCTGTGGCGGCTGGCCAGCCGCCCGGCCCCGGCCATCACCCGGGTCGAGGTGGAGATCACCAACCGGTTCGTGCCCGGCCCGATCACCTGCTACAACACGGTCGGCGAGATCAAGGGGTCGGAGAAGCCGGACGAGTTCGTGGTCGTCGGGGCCCACCTGGACTCGTGGGACCTGGGCACCGGGACGATGGACAACGGGACCGGGTCGTGCGTCGTCCTGGAGGTCGCCCGGACCCTGGCCAAGCTGGCCAAGGAGGGCTATCGGCCGAAGCGGACCATCCGCTTCTGCCTGTTCACCGGCGAGGAGCAGGGGCTGGTCGGGTCGCAGCGGTTCGTCGAGAAGCACGCCGACGACATGAAGAACACCTCGCTCGCCCTGGTCCACGACACCGGGACCGGGCGGGTGTACGGGTTCGGGGTCCACGGGAACGCCGACCTGAAGAACGTGCTGGGGCCGGAGCTGGTCAGCCTGGAGGGGATGGCCGGGTGGCGGGGGCTGGACATGGGCGGGGTGTTCGGCAGCGACCACCAGGCGTTCCACCCGAAGGGGGTGCCGGGGCTGTGCGGCCGGCAGGACATCGACGAGTACCGGCTGACCCACCACACCCAGACGGACACGTTCGACCACGCGAAGGGGCCGAACCTGGTCCAGGGGGC
>JAIEQO010000904.1 GCA_019747655.1 Gemmataceae bacterium
GACTGGGACGTGGCCGACCTCCGGGCGGCGGGGGACCGGTCGGAGACGGTGCCGGCCCCGGCGGAAGCGGCGACCGACCGGGGCACCCCCGTCCCACTCCGGGAGTCGGCCGCCCCGCGGCCGGCGGCCGACCTGGCGGCGATCGACGACCGGATCGTTCTGGCCCGCTGGCGGGGCCTGGTGATCCACCGGGGCCCGGGCGACGACCGGTCGAACTGCCACGGGTGGGTGTTCGCCGGCGGCCGGTACTGCGTCCCCGGCGAGGCGGTCGAGCGGATCCTGGCCGAGAACGGCTACCGGCCGGTCGACGACCCCCGGCCGGGCGACCTGGCCGTCTACCGGGGGGACGGGGCGGTGGCCCACACGGCCGTCGTCCGGTACGCGGCCGACGGGCAGCCGCCGCTGGTCGAGGGGAAGTGGGGGCCGGCCGGGGTCTACCTGCACCCGGCCGGCGTGTCGGCCTACGGGTCGGGGCACACGTTCTACCGCAGCCGGCGGGACGGGCACCTGCTCGCCGGGCTCGGCGGGCGGCCCCCGACGACGGCCGGCGGCCCCGACGACGCGGACTGACGCCGGCCCTACGGCCGTTCGGCCCCCGTCACCCGGGCCGGCCGGTGGGGCGGGTCGTGTTCCCCGGCCGCGTAATCGGTGTAGGCCAGGTACATCAGCCCGCCGAGCAGGGCGTAGCACGTCGCCGTCGCCGGCACGGACGGCGACATGAACTTCACCGCCGTCCCGGCGAACTGGTTCAGCTTGACCCGCACCCCGTTGAAGTCGACCGAGTACAGCTCGTCCAACAGCAGGTGGGAGAAGAACCCGACCATCACCCCGCCGGCGAACAGGAGCCGGATGGGGCGGCCCGGGCTGTGGTAGCCGAGGTAGACGACCAGCCCGGCGATCAGCATGGCCGGGATGCTGTGGAACATCCCCCGGTGGACGGTCAGGCGTTTGAAGACGCGGGACGCCCCGTACCGGATGACGACGTAGCCGAACAAGAGCGTCGCCAGGATGCCCTCCTGGGACACCCCTTGCTGGACCATCCGCGGGATCAGGGTGAGCGGGACCACCACCGCGGCCAGCCCGAACAGCTCCCGGACCGGCACCCCGCTCTGGCTGTCCAGGTCCGGCAGCATCCCGCCCACGGTGGTCAGCCCGGCCGCCAGCACGGCCGTCTCGGTGCTGAACCCGAGCGGCTGCACGGCCACCCCGCCGTACACCACCCCCAGCGCCCCCGACACCGTCACGTGCGTCCGGAACCCGGCCATGTCGTTCCCCGGTGAGCGGCGCGGCGTCAGCCCGCCGGTGTCCGAACCGTCGGCCTGACGGCCCGACGCTCACGGCGGCTGACGCCGCGCCGCTCACCGGGGGGAACTACCGAGATTGCGAATCCCCGCCCAGTATGGCCCAATCGGTGTCACCGGCACAAGTGGGAGGGCCGACCGATGACCAACACCGACATCGCCCGGCGGCTCCGGGAGCAGGCGACCGAGATGGCCCGGGGCGGGGAGAACCTGTACCGCGTCCGGGCCTTCCGGCAGGCGGCGCTCGCGGTTCAAGGGTTGCCGAACGAGGCGGCGGCCGTGGTCGCGGCCGGCGGGACGAGGGCGTTGGAGCGGGTCCCGGGGATCGGCAAGAGCCTGGCCGGGACGATCGCGGGGCTCGCTTTTGGAAGTGTGAGTGCGAGTGTGAGTGTGAGGTAAGACACGGAGCGGTTCGGTGCTACGGCTGCCTGACGGCCGAGCGGAACGGGGTCGCCTCTGCCTTCACTCACACTCGCACTAGCCACTCACACTTTCGCCTACCACCGCGTCGTGTACTGGAGGTAGAAGGCGTCCACCCCCCGGCCGGAGCCGGTGTTGCGGATGAACCCGCCCGGGAAGAGGTGGGAGTAGCTCAGGAAGATGTCCTGCCGGTCGGTCAGGTGGACGTTGGCCAGGAAGTCGATCTCGTTGCCGATGTCGTCGCCGGCCCGGCCGGAGGGGTCGCGGCGGATCGGGGTCCCGGCGAAGTTGTACAGGGCGTCCTTGTTGCTATCGAGCCGGAAGACGTGGAACTGGGCCCCGGTCGTCAGCCACTTCGCCGGGTAGGCGTAGGCTTGCAGGTTCCAGTCCCGGATGTTCTGCCGGCCGACCACGTCGGCGAACCCGAAGTAGTAGTGGCCGAACTGGAAGAGCTGGTTGAACGTCCGCCGCTGGCCGGTCTGGGACGGGTCCGGGTCGCCGCTGGCGGTGTCGTAGGACGCCCAGACGGTCGGCGTGGCCCACACGTCCGGGAAGTAGTACCCCAGGTTGACCGACGCGAACTGGGCCAGGATCGCCTGGTCGGCCCAACCGCCGAACTGGACGGCCCCTTCCAGGTCGGTCAGGAACCCGCCCGGGAAGCGGTCGTAGTACCGGCCGCCGACGGTGTTCACGTTGTACGCCCCGCTCCGGAACCGCCCGCGGGCGACGTTCGGGTTGGTGTTGTCCAGGTTCAGGTAGTAGGCGTCGACGAAGGTGCCCTTCTTCGGCTTGTAGGTGGTCCACAGGCCGGTGAACACCTGGTTGTTGTCGACCGAGTCGAACCGGCCTGGGAACACCGGGACCGGCTGGACGACGAACAGGTCGACATCCAGCTTGTCCGACCGGTAGAAGCCTTTGGCCCCCTGGAACTTGGTCCGGGCGTCGCCCCACTCGTTGGTCGAGATCAGCCGCTGGGAGCCGTAGAGCAGCTCCTGCCGGCCGAGCCGGACGTAGACGGGGTCGTCCTTCGCCCCGAGTTCGAGCACCTTGATGTCGGCGAACAACTGCTGCAGCTCGCCCCGGTTCACGTCCCGGACCAGCGGGGGTAAGCCCTGCCAGATCGAGTCGCCGTACAGGAACTCGCCGTAGACCCGGAACAGGTCCTCGTACCAGATGTCGGCGAACGCCCGGGCCCGGAAGAGCTGGAGTGAGTTGTCCCGGCCGGTGAGCTGCTGGCTGACCAGCCGGTCGTACCGGGTCCGCAGGTCGCCGCCGGTGCTGCCGAGCCAGTGGTCGCCGAGCGGGACGCGGTGGAGTTTCTCGGCCCACACCCGGTCGTCCCACGGGAGGGCGTCGAGGTAGCGGAAGTCGATCTCGGCGAACGACGGCTGGAGCAGCCCGAACCGGGCGTAGGGCCACCGCGGCGGCTTCGGCTGTTCTTCGCCGCGGAGCCGGTCGAGGAGCGTGTAGAACCCCGGCCCGGTCGGGATGATCGGGGCGTCGCCGGGCGGGGGGAACGGCTGGATCGGGAACTTGTGCCCGTGCCAGCGGGCCGCCGGCGGTTCGGACGGCGGGGCCCCCCCGCCAAGGACGCCGGCCGGGTTCTGGGCGCTACCCGATCCGCCGCCCGTCGGCGGGGTCGGAGGGGCCGGGTCGAGCCCGGGAACGGACGGCACCGGGTCGGGCTCGGCGGCCGGCAGCTCGGCCGGGGGCTGAGCGGACCCGCCCGCCGCCATCGCTGCCGCCATTCCGATTGACCCCAGCCACGTCCGCCAACTCAGCCGCCGTCCTCACCGGGAGAGGTGCCGGCGACCCCGCGGCCGGCGGGGTCTGGGACGACCGGATAATCGGGTTGTGCGGCTTGCCCGGGTGAGCCAAACTGTTCCGGCGGTGCGGGGACGCCGGCCCCGGCCCGGGCTTCGCGGGCGGCCCAGATTACCCGGCTTCCCGGCGCAAGCCGTCGGGCCGGCGGAATCCGCTAGATAGGTAAACCGGTCGAACTTCCCGTCCGCACCGGCCGATACATCACCGCGTCCCCCGGCCCGCGCCGCGAGGCTCGTTCATGTCCTGCCCGCTCGACCGGCTGACCGCCGCCCTGGCCCGGACCGGGATGACCCGGTTCTTCGGCCGGCTGTTCGCGGATTACCCGGACCTTCTGATGAAGGACCAGACGGTCGAGGCGGTTGGGCCGGACCGGCGGTTCAAACTCGGCGGGAGGTGGGTGACGAACTTCGGGTCGGACAGCTTCCTCGGGCTCGACCAGGACCCGCGGGTGATCGAGTCGATCGAGAAGGGCGTCCGGGACTGGGGCAGCCACAACGGCAGCTCCCGGGCGTTCTCCAGTGTCGAGCCGAACGTCCGGGCCGAGGACAAGATCGCCGACTGGATGGGGACGGAAGCCGCGCTGATCTACCCGTCGGTGACGCTGGCCAACTGCGGGGCTCTACCCGGCCTTTTGACCCGGCAGGACGCGGCCGTGGCCGACCAGTTCGCCCACAACTCGGTCGACGAGGGGCTGAAGCTGGCCAAGGCCCGGGGCGTCCGGACCGCGAAGTTCGCCCACAACGACCCGGCCGACCTGGCCCGGGCGCTGGCCGCCCACCGGCCGTACCGGTTCGGGGTCGTCGCCGTGGACGGCGTGTACAGCATGAGCGGGGCCCTGCCGCCCTTGGCCGAGTTCCGGCGGGTCGCGGCCGAGAACAACGCCGTCCTATACGTCGACGACGCCCACGGGACCGGGGTGCTCGGCCGGCAGGGGCGTGGGACGGTCCGGGACGCCCTGGGGGATTACGGCAACACGCTGGTCGTCGGCTCGCTGTCGAAGGCGTTCTCGTGCCTGGGCGGGTTCGTGGCCTGCCCGCAGGCCGTGCGGGATGTGCTGCGGCTGCGGTCGAACCCGCTGATCTTCGGCGGGCCGGTCCCGCCGCCGTACCTGGAGGCCGTCTGCACCGTCGTGGACATCCTCCGGTCGGCGGAGTACGACCGGCTGCGGGCCCGGCTGGACGCGAACGTCCGGCACCTGACCGGCGGGGCGGCCCGGCTCGGGCTGACGGTGCTCGGCGGGTCCGTGCCGATCGTGTCGGTACTGGTCGGTGCCGAGGAGGCGACGCTGAAGGCCGGGCGGTTCCTGTTCGAGGCCGGGTACTACGTCCAGTCGGTGGTGTTCCCGGCCGTCCCGCACGGGGCCGGGGTGCTGCGGATGCAGGTGAACGCCTGCCACCACCCGGGTCAGGTCGACGGGCTGCTCGGGGCCCTGGCGGCGCTCCACCGGGCGGCCCCGCTCCCCGGCCCGGACGACCCGCTGCTGCCGTTCCCGGCCGGGGTGGGGGAGGCGATCCCGGCCTAGAGGGGTGTGAGTAACTAGTGTGAGTGCGAGTGAAGACCGGGCTTTGGTCCGGGTCTTCACTCGCACTCACACTAGCCACTCACACTTTCCCGCGGAGCGGAAATGCCCTGGGTCTACCTCGTCTTGGCCGGGCTGTTCGAGTGCGGGTTCACCACCTGCCTGAAGCTGTCCGACGGGCTGACCAAGTTCGGGTGGGCCGTCGCCTTCGTGCTGCTCTCGGTCGTCAGCTTCGGGCTGTTGACCCTCGCGGCCCAGAAGATTTCGCTGGGCACGGCCTACGCCGTGTGGACCGGGATCGGGGCGGCCGGGACCGCCGCGATCGGGATGATCTGGTTCAAGGACCCGGCCACCACCTGGCGGCTGGTCTTCCTCTGCACCCTGATCGGGTCGGTGGTCGGGCTGAAGCTGGTGGACCGGGGCGACCCGCCCGACGCCCCCCGGGCCGCGGCTACCGCTTCGGGATCGGGATCGGGATGACCTTTTGGCGGTCCCGGTCGCTTTCCGTCGGCGGCGTGGGCGCGCCGCTGCCGAACACCGACGGCAGCCCGGCCGCCGCGAGTTGCTCCCGCCCGCCCGCGTCCTTCGAGAACCCGAACTTCATCACCTCGAGCAGCCGCTGGGTCTCCAGCAGGGCCGGGTCGCTCGGGCCGTCGAACTGGCCGACCGTCACCAGGCTGGCCGTCCGGGTGTGCAGGACGAACGCCTCCAGCGGCGGCGTCTTGCCGGACGGGTCCCGCATCTCGCGGATCGCCTTGGCCAGGCTCTCGGCCTGCTCGGCCCCGGCCGCCAGGGCGTCCCCGCCGAACCCCTTGACCGGCTGCTTCATCGCCCCGGCCACCTCGTCCTTGGACGAGAACCGGACCGGGGCCGAGAACGACTTGACCCCCAGCGTCCAGCTCTTCGTCGCCTTCAGCAGGCTGTACGGGCGGCCCTCGTTCAGCTTCACGACGAACGGGTCGAGGCCGGTCGCCGGGGCGGCCGACGCCGGCCGCGGGGCGGCCGGGTTCGGCACCACCATCGCTTGCGGGAACGGGTTGAGCTGCCCCTTCTCGATGGTCGTCTTGCCGTCCCCGGCCGGGCGGACGATGGCCGCCTTGTCGGTCAGCCGGTGGTCGGCCGGGAGCGGCCACTTCTTCACCGTCCCGAGGGCGGCGCTGGCCTCCTCCTCGGTCCGGAACCCGCCGACCAGGACGGCCACCTGGTCCTGCGCGTTGACCGTCTTGTAGTAGACCTTGTTGTCCGGTTCGAGGAAGTCGAGCCCCTTGCCCTGGGCGGCCCGGCGGTACTCGTCGACCGAGGCCAGGAAGGCGGCCGACCGCTGGCGGGCGGCGGCGACCTGGGCGGCGTGGGCCTTCTTCTCCTCGGAGATGTACTCGAACAGGTAGACGGCCACCCCGGGGTGTGTCTTGCGGATGTCGGCGACCAGCCCCTCGGCCAGTTGCCGGACCGGCATGTCGGTGCCGTTCGGGTCCCGCCGGGTCGGGCCGGAGTAGCTCTTGACGTGGATCGTGTAGGCCCCGTGCTCGGGGCGGATCAGGTCCGGGTGGTTCGGGCCGCGGGCCAGCGACTGGTCGGCCGGGTCCGGGGCGGTGTTGGGGGCGGCCGGGGCGGGGCC
>JAIEQO010001088.1 GCA_019747655.1 Gemmataceae bacterium
GACCTCCCGAAGCTGCTCGAGACCGCCCTCGAAGCCCCCCGCGGCGACTGGCCGACCGGCCTGATCCGCCGGCTCTGGGACTTCCTCGAAGCCGAAGCCGACGGCCGGGGGAAGTCGCCCGCCCACCTCGCCCGGTGGTACAACCTCGTCGGCTTCTGCCTCCGCCCCGGGTTCGGCGACCCGACCGACCGCTACCGGGTCGAGGGGCTGTGGAAGCTCATCACCGCGGCGGCGAGTGGCCAGGCGGCGACTGGCCCGAAGAAAGTGACCGTCCCCGAGGGCGGGGCGGATTACTGGATCATGTGGCGGCGGGTCGGCGGGGGGCTCAACCCGGCCCTGCAACAGGCCCTGTTCACCCGGCTCAAGCCGGCCCTCTTGCCGATCAAGACGAAGGCGTACAGCCGGCCGCCGGCCAACGAGTTCGCCGAGATGTGGCGGGCCGCCGCCAGCCTCGAACGGCTGGACGCCAAGACGAAGGAGGCCCTCGGGGCGGCCGCCCTGCGGGACTGCCGGGCGTCGCCGGTCCCGGTCTACGCCTTCTGGGCCCTCACCCGGCTCGGGGCCCGGGTGCAACTTTACGGCCCGCTCAACACCGTCGTTCACCCGCAGGTGGTGGAGGGTTGGATCGAGGAGTTGTTGCGGTTCGAGCCGGGGACCGACAACGACCGGGCCGGGTGGCTCTTCTGCCTGTCGCAGCTCGCCCGCCGCAGCGGCCTGCGGGCGGTGGATGCCACCGACCCGATCCGTGACCGGGTGTTGGGCGTGTTGCGCTCGCACCCGTGTCCCGCGGCCTGGGTGCGGATGGTCGCGGAGGTGGTCCACGCCGCGGGCGACGAGCAGTCTCGACTCTTCGGCGAGGCCCTGCCGATCGGGCTGCGGCTGGCCAACACGTAGGGCACGCACCGCGTGCCGTCTTGGTTCCGCCGGCACGCGGTGCGTGCCCTACGTCGGGGTCCGAATCGGGGCCGCGCAAGGCGTCAACCGGGATGTGTTCTAGGGTGCAACGACCCCGGCCTACTCGCTCACACGCCGGGTTCGGCCCGAACGGAACTCCCGCATGTTGCCCGAATTCGCCGGCCGCACCGACCTCACCCAGACCCCCCACCCGGGCACCGTCACCTTCGTCGGGCCGGACGGCCGGCCGCGGGCCGAGCCGGCCGACCGCCTCCCGGACTGGGTGAAGTTCGTGGCCGGGCCGGACGGGGCGGCGGTGCCGGTCGTCCGGGTGGTCCGGGTGGACGCGGCCCACGGCCACTCGGTCCGCTCCTACGCGGCCGACGGCCGGCTGGTCGGGGTGATGGTCCCGGTGGCCGACACCCCGCCGCCCCGGGTGGCCGCGTTCGACCGGGCCCCGGCCGCCGAGCCGACCGGGTGGTTTTGAGAAGACCCCTCCCCCCGGCCCCCTCCCGCTAGGGAGGGAGGGGGAGCAAAACCACAGACTCACCCCTAAGCCGGGCCGGGGGGCTTCGGCTCGGGGCTTCCTCCCCCTCCCTTTTTAGGGGAGGGGGCCGGGGGGAGGGGTGTCCGGAACCCCCGCCTTCGCCCGCAGCCCCTCGGCCTCCTTCCGCAGCTCCGCCAGCCGGTCCTCCAGCTCGGCGATCTCGGCCTCGACCGCCCGCAGCCGGGCCGCCCCGGCGTTCCCCAGGAAGCGGTTCACCCCGCCGACTAGGAGGAACGCCTGCCACCCCTTCATCATCAGCCCGCGGAGCCGGTATGCCCGGTTCACGGCCGTCAGTTGCTCCGGCGACAGGGCCCGGCCGAGCCGCAACAGCCGGGCCAGCGGGGCCGCGTCCACCACCCGGGTCAGGATCACCTCCAGGGCCGGCAGGACGACGATCGCCAGGTCCAGCCACCGCTGCTTGAGGAACGTGAGCGGCTTCGGGTGGACCGACGACTCCAGCACGAACTCGGTGGCGAACGCCACCCAGATCACCGCCGCACCGATGTGCAGGGCCAGGGCCAGGTCCGGGTCGTTCTTCACCCGCTCGGCCTGGAGGTACTCGATCCCGAGGACCGGCAGGATGAGCAGGGCGACCAGGATCATCGGCCCGCCGAACGCCCGGTCGATGCGGTTGTACAAGTCCTTCCCCGGTCGCTCCCAGCCGAGCCGCGGGAGCCAGACGAGCCCGGTCCGGGGGTCGACCGAGCCCATCCGGAACGGCGGGAACAGGAGCACCAACACGGCACGCAAGACGCCCGGACGGAGCGGCCGACCGGGGCCCCGGCGGACCAGCCCGACCGCCGCCTCGGCCGCGAACACCGGCCACAAGGCCCCGAGCCCGATCGAGAGGACTTCGAGTTCGAGGGCCGTCACCCCGGGCTCCCGGGCCCGGTGGACGAGCCCGGCCGTCAGCAGCAGGTCGAGGGCCGCCAGGGCGAACATCACCCGGGCCAGGAGCGTCTCGGCCCGGGTCGGGTCCGGCGGCGGGCCGGGCTCGGCGACGACCGCGACGGGCAAAACCGCGGCCGCGGAATCGGTGGGCGGCATCTCGACCTCCGGGGGTACGGTCATCCTACCCCCGCCCGGCGGCCCGGGTACAATCTCCGCCACCCCGCGGAGGGCCACGATGAGCCGGGACGACGAGGACGACTTCGACGACAGCCCCCGACCCCGCCGGCGGGACGACCGGGACGACGATCCCGACGACCGGCCGCGCCGCCGGCGGTACGACGGCCCCGAGGACGACTTCGACGACCGCCCCCGCCGCCGGCGGCCGGAGCCCGCCCCGGCCGGGAACGCCCTGGCCGTGGTCGGGGTGGTGCTCGGGGTGCTGTCCTTGTGCCTCGGCCCGCTGCTCGGCATCCCGGCCATCGTCTGCTCGGCCGTCGCCCGCGGCCGGCCCGGCGGCAAGGGCCTGGCCACCGCCGGGATCGTCCTCGGGGCGGTCGGCTCCCTGGTGGCAATCCCGCTGATGATCGCCCTGCTCCTGCCGGCCGTGCAGAAGGTCCGGGAGGCCGCGGCCCGGCAGGCGGAGATGAACAACCAGAAGCAGATCATGCTCGGGGTGTTCAACCACGACGCCGCCAACGGCAACCTGCCCGCGGCCGACGGGCCGGTGAGCTGGCGGGTCTATCTGCTCCCGTACATCGAGCAGGGCAGCCTGCACCAGCAGTTCGACACCCGCCAGCCGTGGGACTCGCCCCGGAACCGGCCGCTGGCCAACACCCGGGTCAAGACCTACGCCTCGCCGCTCGACCCGGCCGGCACGACCGACACCCGCTACCGGGTGTTCGTCGGCCCGGGGGCCTTATTCGAGCCGGGCAAGCCGCCCCCGCGGATGGACCGGGTGCCCGACGGGATGGCGAACACGGTCTTCGCGGTGGACGCCGCCGAGGCCGTCCCGTGGCCGCAGCCGAGGGAGCTGCCGTTCACCCCGAACGGGCCGCTCCCGGCCGTCGGCCACCCGAACCGGGACGTGGCCATCGTGGCCATGCTCGACGGGTCGGTCCGGGTGGTGAAGAAGGACCGGCTGACCCCGGACTTCCTCCGGGCCCTGGTCACGCCGGCCGGCGGGGAGGCGGTGCCGAAGGATTGGTGAGCCGGGACCGCCGGCGGGGAAAGTTTGGAAATTCGGCCGGATATGCTTGACACCGCCCGGCGGGAGTGTAAAGAACAAGTGTTCAGATATACCCATCGTCGGTACTGACGGGGTCGCCCGGTCGGTGCGGACGGCACCGTGGCCGTACCCGGCATCGGTCGAGCCGGTCCACAAGGCGCAATCGGGCAACAAGTTGCGTCGGTTTTCGAGGTCGAGCGTGACCGCCCGGTTGCAGTCCGACGCCAGTAACAATCGCCCAGAAAGCTTGTCCGGCAATGAGTTGCGATCGAGATGTAGTGGCGGTGAAAAACAAGCGGGGGGGAGGGGTGGCCCTCCGAGATTGTTGTTGCGACGCCCGGACCGGTCCCTTACAGTAGTGGATTAGCCTTCCCCTGCCGAGCGGCTTTGTCGCCGCCTCTTCCCGGAGCCCGGCCATGCTCGTCATCCCCGGTGCCGCGAACGCCCACGACTGCGACGGCGTCACCCGCCGGGACCTCCTGCGGGTCGGCGGGTCGGGCGCCCTCGGGCTGACGCTGGGCCAGCTCTTCGGGCTGCAGGCCGCCTCGGCGAACAACAACGCCGCCCAGGCCCCGCCCGGCGGCCCCGGGTTCGGCAAGGCCAAGAGCGTGATCCTGGTCTACCTGCAAGGCGGGCCCAGCCACCTCGACCTGTGGGACCCGAAGGACGACGTGCCGGACAAGGTCAAGAGCGTCTTCAACCCGATCCCGACCAAGCTCACCGGGGTCCGGTTCACCGAACTGCTGCCGAAGCTGGCCCAGGTGCTGGACAAGACGACCCTGATCCGGTCGATGAGCTACAGCCCGAACGGGCTGTTCAACCACACGGCGGCCATCTACCAGATGCACACCGGGTACACGACCGACAAGGTCAGCCCGTCCGGCCAGTTGGAGCCGCCGAACGCCAAGGACTTCCCCACGATCGGCTCGAACGTCATCAAGTTCAAGCCGCCGACGGTGCCGATGCTGCCGTTCGTGATGACCCCGCGGCCGCTCCAGGAGTCGAACGTGGTCGGCAAGGGGGGCGGGGCCGGGTTCCTCGGCAAGGCGTTCGACCCGTACCTGCTGTACCCGGCCGGGGACGACATGGACCTGGCCAAGATGGACCGCATCCGGACCGACGACCTGCAACTCCGGGACGAGCTGACGGCGACCCGGATGGAGCGGCGGGCGACCCTGCGGGAGACGGTGGCCAAGGGGATGCCGGAGCTGGAGGCGGCGGTCGCCAAGCACGACCTGGACGAGTACTACGGGAAGGCCCTGGGGCTGGTGGTCAGCGGGCGGGCGAAGAAGGCGTTCGACCTGACCGCCGAGACGCCGGCCACCCGGGAGCGGTACGGGAAGAACACGTTCGGCCAGTGCTGCCTGCTGGCCCGCCGGCTGGTCGAGGCCGGGACGCGGTTCGTGGAGGTGGTCTGGCCGAAGGTGGCCAACAGCGACAACCACTCGTGGGACGTGCACACCGACCTGTCGAAGCGGATGAAGACCCAGTCGGCCCCGATGCTGGACGCCGGGCTGAGCGCCCTGATCGCCGACCTGGACGAGCGGGGGCTGCTCAAGGAGACGCTGGTGGTGGCGGTCGGGGAGTTCGGCCGCAGCCCGCAGCGGGGCGTCAGTACGTCCGGCAACGGGAACAGCGACGACGGCCGGGACCACTGGCCGTACTGCTACACGGCGGTGGTGGCGGGGGCGGGGGTGAAGCGGGGCTATGTGCACGGCAAGAGCGACAAGACGGCGTCGGCCCCGGTCGAGGCCCCGGTCCACCCGACGGAGCTGCTGGCGACGGTGTACCACTCGGTCGGGATCAAGCCGGACACGATCGTCTACAACCACCTGAACCAGCCGCGGGAGCTGGTCAAGGGCGAGGTGGTGACGGGTATCCTGGGGTAGGTTGCTGGTGAGGGGACGAAACACGACGGCCGCGGGATCACCCCGCGGCCGTGATGCGATTCGGACTTGTGGTGCTACCAGTCGTTGCCCAGAACGTCGCCCCCAGCCGGTGTGACGGCCGCCCAGAAGGTGGATTCGCTGACCCCGGGTGCGATGCTCCGCACGCTTCCATCCATCATCGAAGCGAGTAGACCGCTGGCGAATAGCGCTTGGGGCACCCGGTAGTCGCAATCCGGGACGACCGGCCTAACCTGAAATGTCATTCCCGCGACGGAGGCCGTTGTTCGTCCGGGGATGCCGGTGGGTACCGGCAACACGTCATCGCTTCGGCCGTCGGCGAAGGTGGCCGAGCGCCTGCTTGGGTTGCGACATGGCACCGGCTTGTTGTTCTCATCCACACACTCGTAGATCATGAGGGTCCACGAAAACCCCGTCCGCCCGCACCGGGCGTAGTGTTGGGTCATCGCGATCGTGGACGACGTGCCGTCGGGGAAGGTGCCGTGGAGCGTGCTCCGCCGGGCGAACGCGAAGGTGTTGACGGCGTAACTACAGTCCCCGGCATCCTCGACCGACCATGGTGCATCGAAACTGGGGTCGTAGGCGCTCCGGAAGTACGGATGCTGGTAATACTTGTCGCTCACCGACAACCCCGGGTTCACACCGTCCAGGTAGGGGAGGATGGACGGATAAACGGCTTGGCCGGTCGCCGGCCGGAAACCGCTGAGGTCGGGAAGCCCGCCGTCGTGCGTGGTCGTGAAGTGGTGTGCGGCGAGAGTGAGTTGTTTCAGTTTGTTCAGTTCCTGGGTTCGCGCCGCCGCGAGCCGTGCCTTTTGGATGGCGGGCAGCAACAGCCCGATGAGGATCGCGAGGATCGCGACCGTCACGAGGAGTTCCAGCAAGGTAAACCCGTGTCGGCCGGGCCGTTTCATCGACATCCTCCGTGACCGGTGTGGGCCGCAGCCGTGGCGGTCTACGGCCCTAGTAGAACGACCAACGGCGGTCAAGGCACGACGACCTTCAGCGGGGCCTCGTCCTTGACGACGATCTGCTTCCCGGCGGCATCCTTCACCTCGGCTTTCGCACTGGTGACGACCACCCCGGTCGTGAGCCCCTTGAACGTGTGCCCGAAGGCCCCGGCCGCGTTCGTCGCGCCGGTGGAGACCGATGCGATGGAACTCTGGACGGGGCTGTCCTAGATGTTGGTCGCATCTAGGGTGCCCGCATGGGGATCAGGTACTGCCGGCTCACCCCCCGCCAGCG
>JAIEQO010000483.1 GCA_019747655.1 Gemmataceae bacterium
TAGCTCAGTTGGCTAGAGTACCACATTGACATTGTGGGGGTCACTGGTTCAAGTCCAGTAACGCCCATTCCGACGTAAGGGCCGCGACTCGAAAGGGTTGCGGCTTCTTTCTTTCCCGGACGGCCCCCCGTCTCTGCCCCGCCGTACAGCCAGTCTACAGCCTATTCATATCCGCTTATCCGTTTGATACAACGGCGTCGAGCCCGGCCGCCAGCTTGGCGTCGTCGGTCGGCATGCAGTGGGCGTAGACCCGCAGCGTCATCGCCGGGTTGCTGTGCCCGAGCCGCTGGGACACCGCCCGCAGCGAGTGGCCGGTCGACAGCAGCAGGGAGGCGACCGTGTGCCTCAGGCTGTGGAACTTCAGCTTCTCCGGGATCGGCCGCGGCCCGTCACCAGCCGCGGCCGACGCCGCGGCCGTCGCGTCCGGGGCGGCCGCCCCGGACGCCCGCTTCACGACGGAGCGGAGGGAGCGGAGGACGTTCCGCTTGTGCAAGTGGTTCCCGGTCCGGGTGCAGAACACCGGGGCCGCGAGCAGGCCGGCCTTCGCCGCCGCCGCCCGGTGGGCCGTCAGGGCGTCGGCCGCGAACTTCGGCAGCACCAGCGTCCGCCGGCTGGCCTCGGTCTTCGGCTCCTTCAGCACGAACCCCTTCTTCGTCTGGCTCAGGCTCCGCCGGACCGACAGCTTCCCGGCCTTCAGGTCGACGTCGTCCCAGAACAGCCCGAGCAGCTCGCCCTGGCGGGCGCCCGTCCCGAGCGCCGCCGCGACCAGCGGGTGGCAGGCCGTCGGGGCGGCCGCGGCGAGCAGCCGGGCCGTCTGCCCGGCGTCGAGGAACTGCATCTCCTTCTTCACCGCCCGCGGCTTGTCGACCCCGGCCGCCGGGTTGGCCGGGATCAGCGTCAGCTCGACGGCCTCGTTGAGGGCCACGTTCAGGACGACGGCCGCGTCCCGGAGGGCGAACGGCTTCACCCCGTCGGCCGCCATCTCGCCGTACAGGGCCGACACGTCGAACGGCGTCAGCTTGGCCAGCTTCTTCCCGCCGATCCGAGGGGTGAGGTGTTTGTTCACCAGCCGGACCCGCTCCTCGTGGGTCCGGTCGGCCGACTTCGTCGCGTCGGTCGTCAGCCAGCGGCCGAGGTACTGGCCGACGGTCAGGTTCCCGGCGTCCGGCAGGTTGCCGACCCGGGCGGCCGCCTGGACCGCCCGCAGCTTCTCGACCACCTCGTCCTTCGTCCGGCCGTAGACCGTGGCCCGCTTCCGCTTCGGCCTCCCGTCGGCCCCGACCCGGGACCCGAGGGAACACGACCCGACCCACTTGCCCGGGGACCGCTCGAAGAACGAGCCCTCACCCCGGCCCCGGCGGGCCCTCGGTCTCCTTGCCTGCTTGCCGTTACGGGCGGGCATGCGCCGTCCCTCCATCCGGTTGGTGGTGGTTTCAGGTTCCTTACATGGCCGACGGCCCACCTGCTCGCCGGAGCCGGGCCCGCTGCCGCCGCTTCTGCTCGGCCCACCTCGCCCGCATCGCGTCGGCGCCCTGCTCCTCCCGCCAAGCGGGGAGGCGGCAGTCGCCGCACAGGTCGCGGGAAGGGGGTCTGCCGGTCGGCGTCAAGTCGAGGCCCATCCCGCACCGCCGGCAGACGGTCGGGAACCCGGTGAAGGTTAACGTCCCGAAGGCGTACTGCCAGAACATCTCGACGAGGCAGGTGACCATCCAGGCCGCCTTTGGCAGTTTGCCGCGGCCGGTCCCCTCCTCGAGGATCGGGCTCGGGGCAAGTTCTGCGGCCAGCAATCCGCCGGTCGCGAGCCGCGTCCCGATCGCTACGCCGACGTCGCCATCAGAACCGGGAATTCCGGACTCGGGGGAATACACGACCGGGACGAGCTGCCCGGCGTAGCGCTGACAGATCGCCAGGGCCTGCGCCGCCGGGGAGGCGGGGGTTCGGCCCCTAAACCCGGCCGACAGGGCGCCCATCCGCCGGAGGGCGCGGACGTTGGCCGACCACCCGTCCGGAGCCACCCCGCCCTTCCAGCCCTTTCTCCCGTCTCTCCCGACCCCGAGCCAGTCGGGCGGGAACCAATAGAGCCGCGCCGGCGGAGGCCAGTACCAGAGGCGGTCCTGCCCGAGCAGCCAGTCCCTGGCCCGGGCCGGGTCGGCCAGGTCGGCCGACCGGTCGGCGGTCAGGATGTACTCCCATAGTGTCATGTCCGGAGCAATTATCTGCGGGTATCAGTGCGGACACGGAGAGAATAGTAAAGATCGTACCCGGGTGGCCGGGCGGACACAAGGGGATACGTCCACCGCCCGCGGAGGACCGGCGATGGGAACGGACGAGGCGGCGGAGCTGTCGCGGGACGGGGCGGTCGGGGTGCCCGAGGCGTGCCGGTTCCTCGGGCTGAGCCGGACCCAGGTGTACGAGCTGATGGCCGCGAGCGAGCTGCGGTATCTGAAGGTCGGGGCCCGCCGGCTCCTCCCCCGGGCCGAGCTCCAGCGGTTCCTCGCGGCCCGGCTGGCCGTCAACTGAGCGGCTCGGGCCGTCACCCGGGGAGCCGCTCAGCGGGTGCGGCGCCGCCGTGATGCCCGGGGCGATCGGGCAGGCCCGTCCCGGGGCCGCCGAGCCAACCGCGGTGTTAAGGATGCCCGGCCGCCGGGCGCTCGGCATGGCGGGCAGGCGGGAGACCAGGAGCGAGGGACGTGATGCAGGAGCAGACGGCGGTGTCCGCATCCGGCGGGGAAGGCGGGTGGGCGGCGGCCGGTTTGGCCGCCGGGCGGGAGTGCCACGAGGCCGCCCTCGAGTACCTGGCCCTCGGGCTGGCCCCGCTCCCGTGCTGCCCGCCGGACCACGTCGGGGTCGGCAACCACGCCCAGAAGTGCCAATCGCCGGGCAAGGCCCCGCTGGTCGCCTGGAAGAGGTACCAGGCGGAGCTGCCGACCGCGGCCGACCTGGCCGGGTGGTGGAAGCACTGGCCGAACGCCAACGCGTACGTCGCCCTCGGCCCCGTCAGCGGGGTGGTCCGGGTGGACTCGGACGGCGGCCAGGGGGCGGCGTTCCTGGCCGACCTGTCCGGCGGCGACCTGCCCGACACGTGGGAGATGGAGACCGGGTCGGACGGCGGCCGGGGGCTGTTCTACCGCATCCCGGACGGGTTCGCCCCCCGGGTCACCCACCAGCACGGCGACAAGCTGCACGAGGGGCTGAGCCTGCTCGGCCAGGGGGCCGGGACCGTCCTACCCCCGAGCCGCCACCACACCGGCCGCCGGTACCGGTGGAAGGACGGGCGGTCGCCGAACGACCTACCGGCCGCCCCGATGCCGCCGTGGCTGATCCACGCCATGACCGGCCCGGCCCGGGCCGGCCGGGGCAGCGGGAAGCGGGCAGCCCGCCCCGACGCAGCCGGGGAGGTGATCGCCGCCGACCGGAACATCCACCTGGCCAGCCTGGCCGGTACGATGCGGCGGCGGGGGATGACCCGGCCCGAGATCCTGGCCGCCCTCAAGGCCGTCAACAGGGACCGGTGCAAGCCGCCGCTCGACGACGCCGAGGTGGAAGACATCGCGGACAGCATCAGCAAGTACCTGCCGGCCGAGGTCGGGGCCGCCGTCGTCCTCCTGGTCGCCCGCACCGCCAGCTCCCGGCCGGAAACCGAACCCGCCGGCCCGGTGGACACAATGGACACTCCGCCGCGGGGGGAAGAGCCACCGCCGGCGGGGGAAACGCACAACTCGGACGCCCCCGCCGAGGCCCCCGCCGAGGGTGACGCCGAGGGTCAACCGGAGGCCGAGGCCAGGAGGGGCAAGGGCAAGAAGGTCAAGAAGGCCAAGGCCAAGAAGGCCAAGGAGACCAAGACCAACGTCGGCAAGCCGCCCCGATACTACGGCAAGGCCGTCCTGGGGGACAAGGCCGAGTTGGCCCGGCTGGCCCGGCTGGCGGTCGACGACCCGGCCGGGTTCGCCGAGTTCCGGGCCGGGTGGCGGGAGCGGGGCGGGAGCGTCCGGGACCTCGACCGGGCCCTGGCCGACCGGGTCGCCGTCCTGCTCGCCGCCCGCCGGGCGGCGGCCGACCCGGGGGGCGAGCCCCCGACCTACTTCGAGGAGGCCGGCCGGACCCTCCGGAACGTCCGGACCGACAAGGGGGTGGTGCCCGTCCCCCTGGCCAACTTCACCGCCCGGATCGTGGCCGAGGTGACGCTCGACGACGGGGCCGAGCGGCGGAAGGTGTTCGTGGTCGACGGCCGGCTGGCGTCCGGCGAGCCGCTCCCGGCGGTCGAGGTCCCGGCCGACGAGTTCGGCGAGATGTTCTGGGTGGTCGAGAAGTGGGGCACCCGGGCCGTGGTGTCGGCCGGGGCCGGGTGCCGGGACCACCTCCGGGCCGCCCTCCAGACGCTCTCCGGGGACGTCCCCCGGGAGACCGTCCGGACACACACCGGCTGGGCCGACGTCGGCGGCCGGCCGGCCTACCTGAGTGCCGGCGCCGTGATCGGGGCCGACGGGCCGGTGGACGGGGTGCGGGTCCACCTGGACGGCCCCCTGGCCCGGTACGCCCTCCCGCCCCCGCCGGCCGGACCCCGCCGCCGGGCCGCCGTCCGGGCCAGCCTGGCCCCGCTCATTGCCGGTGACCTGGCCGCCGACCGCATCCTGTTCCCGCTCCGGCTGGCCACCTACCGGGCGTTCGTCGGCGGGGCCAACTACGCCCCGGCCCTGACCGGCCGGACCGGGGCCGGGAAGACCGAGTTGGCCGCCCGCGAGCTCCAGCACTTCGGCCCGGGGATGGACGCCGGCCACCTGCCGGGGAGCTTCACCAGCACGGCGAACGCCCTGGCCGAGCAGGCGTTCCGGCTGAAGGACGCGCTGTTCGTGGTGGACGACTTCTGCCCGGACGCGGACGACCCCCGGCGGCTGCGGCAGACGGCCGACCGGCTGGTCCGGGGCGGGGCGAACGGGGCCGGCCGGGGGCGGATGAACGCCGACGGCACCCTCCGGCCGGACAAGCCGCCGCGGTCGATGGTCCTGGTCACCGGGGAGGACGTGGCCGGCGGGGCGTCGCTCCGGGCCCGCCAGCTGATCCTCGACGTGGCGAGCGGGGCGGTGAACTTCGCCGCCTTGACCGCCTGCCAGCGGGACGGGGCCGACGGGTTGTACGCCGAGGCCGGGGCCGCCTGGGTGCGGTGGCTGGCGACGGACCCGGACGGGTACCGGGCCTGGCTCCGCCAGGGGGCGGCCGACCACCGGGCGGCCCTGGCCGGGGCCGGCGGGCACAGCCGGGTGCCGACCACCGCCGGCGACCTGCTGGCCACCCTCGACCTGGTCCTGGAGTTCGCCCTGGAGGTCGGGGCCGTCACCCGGGCCGAGGCCGACGACCTGCGGGCCCGCGGCGAGGCCGCCGTCCTGGCCGCGGCCGGGGACCAGGCGGAGCACCAGCGGGACGCCGACCCGGCCGAGCGGTTCCCGGACCTGGTCCGGTCCCTCCTGTCGTCCGGCCGCGGCCACCTGGTCGACCGGGACGGCACCCGGCCGGCCAACCCGGCCGCGGCCGGGTGGCAGCACAAGGGGTCCGGCGACTTCGCCGACTGGGCCGCCCAGGGCCGCAAGGTCGGGTGGCTGGCCGGCGAGCACGTCTTCCTCGACCCGGCCGCCGCCCTGGCCGAGGCCGCCGGGCTGGCGGCCGACACCGGGTCCCCGCTGACCGTCACCCCGCGGACCCTGTGGCGGCGGCTGCACGAGGCGGGCAAGCTGGCCGCGGTCGAGACCCGCGGCGGGAAGACCCGGTTCGCCCCCCGGCGGGTGGCCGAGGGGCTGACCCGCGAGGTGCTCGTTCTCGCCCATACCACCCTCTTCCCGCCGGCGGGTGTCCCGAGTGTCCATCCCGAGGGCAACGGCAAGCCGGCCAACGGGTTGCCGGCGGACACTCCGCCGGACACTGGACACTCGGGGGTGCCGCCGGGTGTCCATCGGTCGGCCGGCCATAAACCGCCGGGCGGCGACAGGTCGGGCGGGGGCGGCCGCCCGCCGGGACGGAGTGGACACTCCGGAGTGTCCATCGGCCACTCGAAACCGGCCGAGTGCCCGGCCGCATCCCGCGACGGGGCCGCGGGTTCGGGCTGGGATGGACACTCCGGACACTCCTCCGCGGGGGAGGCCCACCCCGGGTCGGAAACCTATTCCCCGGGCTGCCGGGCGGCCGACGGCGGGGCGGGGGACGCCGACGGCGGCGACACCTCGTTCCCGTACGGGGCGAACCTGGCCGCCGGGGCGGCGTGCGGCCCGGGCGGGGGTGGTCCCTGACCCCGTCCCGAGCCACCCGGCCCGCCGCCCGCCGGCCGGCCTCTGCCCGACCCGACCGGGAGGTACGACATGACGACGCTCGCCAGGGTCGAGGCCAACCGGGCCAACGCCAAGCTGTCGACCGGCCCGCGGACCCCGGCCGGGAAGGCCGCCGCGGCCCGGAACGCCGTCCGCCACGGGCTGCTGTCCGCGGCCCCGGTGGTGGCCGGGGAGGACCCGGCGGCGTGGGACCGCCACCGGGATGAGGTCGTGACCTCGCTGGCCCCGGTCGGGGCGGCCGAGGAGCAGCTCGCCGGCCGGGCGGCCCTACTCCTGTGGCGGCTGGCCCGGGCCGCCAGGTTCGAGGCCGCGGCCGTGTCGGCCGGGCTGGACGACGCCCTCCTCCCCCGCCCGCCGGCCGACGCCTTCCGGCCGACCCCGGAGGAGGCC
>JAIEQO010000551.1 GCA_019747655.1 Gemmataceae bacterium
CGGGATCGGGGCCGGGGCGGTCGCGGCGGCGGTGGCGGTCGGGCTGGCCGTCGCCGACCCGCCGGCCGATGCGGTGGCCGAACGCCCGCCGGTCCCGGTCGTGTCACCCGCCCCGCCGCCGGACCTGACCCCGTTGCCGACCCCGCGGGCCGATCCGGCCGTTGCGGCCCGGCCACAAACCCCGCCCGCCGCCGAGCACCTGGCCGCGGCCGAGCCGGACGGGAATGCCTTGCGGGCGGCCGAAATCTGGGCCGACCTGAGCACCCCCGACCACGCCGAGAAGACCCACGAGGAAGACGCCCGCCGCCGGCAGTGGCTCCGCGACCTCCACCCGGGCCGGCCGGCCGGCGGGTTCCAGGCCCCGTAACCCCGTCCCCGAGGTGGCCCATGTCCGCGGTCGTCCGGGCGGTCCTGGCCGGTGCGGCGGCCGCGTGGCTCGCCGGGGCCGGTTCGGCCAGAGAGTCGCTCCCGAAGTTCACCGAGGAGCGGGAGGCGGCCGCCCTCCACTTCGTCCGCAAGCACTGCCCGGAACTCGTCCCCCCGCTCGACGAATTGCGGCGGAACAGCCGGGCCGCCTACGAGCGGCAGGTCCGAGAGACGTTCCAGGTGACGGAGTTGCTGGCCGACCTCCAGGACGACCCGCGGCGGTACGACCTGGAACTTCAGGTGTGGAAGGTCGAGAACCGGGCGCTGGTCCTGGCCGCCCGGGCGGCCACCTCCGACGGCGACGAGCGGAAGGCGGCCGAGGCCCGGCTGCAGGAACTGGCCCGGGAGCTGGTCGACCTGGAGGTCCGGGCGGCCGAGTACCGGGTGCAAGTGCTGGAGAAGGAGCTGTCCGCCGCCCGGGACGACCTCGGCCGGACCCGGGACGGGGCCGACCGGGCCGCCCGGGAGCGGTACGAAGGCCTCTTGGAGAAGGCCCGGAAGCGGCGGGCCGGGTCGTAGAATCCCGGTATGAAGCACCTCACGGACCTGTTCCCGGCCGTCGCCGCCCGGGTCAAGCCGCCGGTCTGCGTGGCCCTCGGCCCGCCCTGGCCGGCGGCCAACCTGGCCGAGGCGGTCGCCGCCCCGGGGACCGTCTGCTACCAGCAGGACCTGCACCAGGCGACCCGGGTGCGGGAGTGCCTGGCCGAGGTCGGGGCCGAGGCCGAGGTCGTCGCCAAGCCCGACCTGTGGGACCTGGAGCCGGTCTTCGAGACGGTCCTCTTCCCGGCCGCCGCCACCGCCGACCGCGACCTGAAGATCGACGTGGTCGAGCAGGCGTACCACGTCCTCAAGCCGGGCGGCCTCCTGATCTCGCTCTCCGGCTACGAGCGTGACAGCCAGTTCGCCAAGTGGCACAAGAAGGTGTTCGGCAAGTGCGGCGAGACGCCGGCGAGCAAGGCCGGGATGGCGTTCTGGAGCGTCCGCGGCGAGGACCAGAAGCGGCGGCGGCACGAGATCACCTTCCACGCCAAGCTGCCGGACGGCCCGCCGATGGAGTTCGCCTCCCGGCCGGGGACGTTCTCCTACGGCCGGTTCGACAACGGGTCGCGGGCGATGGTCGAGCTGGCCGACGTGCGGCCCGGCGACTCGGTCCTCGACCTCGGCTGCGGCAACGGGGCGGTCGGGTGCCTCTTGGGCGGGAAGGTCGGGCCGGCGGGAAGCGTGACGTTCGTGGACAGCAACCTCCGGGCGGTCGCCCTGGCCGAAGAGAACGCGGCCGCGAACGGCTGCCCGAACCCGAAGTTCGTGGCCGCCACCCGGCTCGAAGGACTCCCCCGGAAGGGGTTCGACGTGATCGTGGCCAACCCGCCGTACTACGCCAAGTCGGAGATCACCCAGCTCTTCGTCCAGGGGTCGCGGGAGCTGCTCAAGCCCGGCGGCCGGTACTACATCGTCACCAAGATGCCGACGGCCGTGGTCCCGCTGATCTTCCAGACGTTCGGCGACTGCGTGGTGCACGAGAACCGCGGCTACGCGGTGGTGACGGCCGGGGTGTTCGGCCCGCCGCCGCTGGCCGGCGGGATGATCCCGAGGGTCCGATGACCGCCGACGACGTGATCCGGCTGCTCGACCTTCAGCCGCACCCGGTCGAGGGCGGGTTCTTCCGGGAGACGTACCGGGCGGCCGGGACGCTGCCGGCGTCGGCCCTGCCGGACCACGCCGGGCCGCGGGCCGCCTCGACCGCCATCTACTACCTGCTCAAGCCCGGTCACGTCTCGGAGCTGCACGTCCTGCCCGGGGACGAGGTGTTCCACTTCTACCTCGGGTCGCCGGTGCGGATGCTCCAGCTTTGGCCCGACGGGTCGGGCCGGGAGGTGGTGATCGGCCCGGACCTGGCGGTCGGGCAGTCGCCGCAGGTCGTGGTGCCGGGCGGCGTCTGGCAGGGGACACGGCTGGCCGAGTGCGGGGCGTGGGCGCTGCTCGGCTGCACCGTCGCCCCAGGTTTCGACTACGCCGACTACTGGGGCGGCAGCCGAGCCGAACTGACGACCAAGTGGCCGGCGTTCGCGGTCGAGATCGAGCGGCTGACGCCGCGGGGGTAGCAGAAGTTTCGAGTTCAAAGTTTCAAGTTTCGAGTCGAGACCGTCTTGGCCTCCTTGCAGCACCCTGAGGCGTCACGTTGAACGACTCGAAACTTTGAACTCGAAACTCGAAACTGTCACAACGTCTTCAGGTACTCGATCACCGCCGCCCGCTCGTCGTCGTTCAGGGCGTCGCCGTAGGTGTGGCCGGTGTTCGACCGGCCGGGCTGGGACGTGTCGTACACCTTCCGCCGCTCGAATCCCGACACCCCGTCGCCCGGCGGCGATGCCAGCTCCGTTATCTTCCATCCCACCTTCGCCTTGTCGTAGTCCTCTTCGCCGGTCCGATAGCTCCGGGTGAACACCCGCGGCCGGGACTTCGAGTTCAGCATCCCGTCGAGCGTCGGGACCGAGCCGTTGTGGAGGTACGGGGCGGTGGCCCATATCCCGTCGAGCGGCGGGGCCTGGTAGCCGGCCGTCAGCCGCAGCGGCTTGCCGTCCACGAACCACCCGGCCTCCTCCTTGCCGAACCAGGACTTCGAGTAGGCCGCCCCGTAGTCCAGCCCCACGGACGCGTGCCGGGTCGGGTCGGTGCCGATCTCGTCGAGCGGGACCACCTTGTTCGGGTACGCCCACATCTCCCCGTAGGTGCCGTGGCAGCGGGCACAATGGTCGGCGAAGATCGCCTCGCCCTTCGCGGCCTTCGCCCGGTCCACCGGGAACGGGTACTTCGGGGTTTCGATCGACAGGAGGTACTGCTGGATGTCCCGGAACGCCGGCTCGGCCTTCCGGAAGTCGGCCGGGGTGTTCAGCGGGTGCATCATGAACTGCATGAGCGACCGGACCGACCGCGAATCGGCCGCCCCGTTGTAGTACATGGTCCGCTTCTTCTTCAAAAGCCACCACGCCGGCACGTCGGCGCACACGTCGTCCCGCAGCCCGAGGTCCTTCCAGGTGCCGCTCAGGCTCAGGTCCGGGTTGCGGAACCCGAGCAGGTAGACGCCGAACCCGTCGGCCTCGTTCGTCCCGCGGACGTTCCCGAAGGTGAACGGCAGCTTCCCGCCGAGGCCGCTGGCCCGGGACAGGTCCTCGAATAACCCCTGGATGTCGAGCGTGCTGTTACCCAGGCCGACGTAACTCTTCCCGAGGATCGAGCCGCCGTGGCAGAGCATGCAGTCGGCGGCGATGCCGGTGCCGACAAGGAGCTTCCCTTTGCGGAGGCCCATCGGCAGCCCGCCGTTCGGGTACGGGGCCGGGTGCAGCCCGTACCGGTCGCGGACGGCCGCGTCGTAGTCGGCCGGCTTGGCGGTGGCACCGTCCCAGTGCCGCCAGGCGTCGCCGAGCGACTTGGCCGACCAGAAGGCCGGGATGAAGCCGGTACCGGTCAGGGCCTTGTGGCCGCGCTCGGCCGACGGCTCGGCTGCGGTAGTAGTTCCGACGGCAGACAGAACGACGGCGATGACGGCGAGGCGGGTCACGATCGGCCCTCCGGCGACAACTCCAGTATAGACGGTCCATGACCTCCCGGGCTGTCGCCCCGGGCTCCGATGTCACAGCCCTTCGGGCCTCCGAGCCCCGGGTTCGGAGGGCTGAAAGCCCGACACAAGGTAGCCCGGGCCGAAAGGCCCGGGTCGTCCCCGGCCCGCCCGCGACCGGGGTTGCGGGCCGAATCCGCCCGGTGGTATCATCCCGCGCTCAACCTGGCGAGCCCCGGGCGTGAGCCCGGGGGTTCCTCGATGAATTGCGTGGTGACGGGGGCGGCGGGGTTCATCGGGTCGCACCTGTGCGAGCGGCTCTTGGCCGACGGCCACGCCGTCACCGGGGTCGACTGCTTCACCAACTACTACCCGCGGCCGGTCAAGGAGCGCAACCTGTCGGGGCTGCTCGGCCGGGCGGGGTTCGCCTTCCGCGAGTGCGACCTGTCGGCCGGCGTACCCGCGGACGTGGTGGCCGGGGCCGGGTGTGTGTTTCACCTCGCCGCTATGCCCGGCCTGGCCCGGAGTTGGGTCGACTTCGACACGTATGCCCGGCACAACCTGACCGCCACCCACCGTCTGCTGGAAGCCCTTAAGGGCAGTACCACACTCAAGCGGCTGGTTTACGCCAGCACGTCATCCGTCTACGGCCGGTACGCATCCGGGGACGAGGCGCTGCCAACCCGGCCCAGCTCCCCTTACGGCATCACCAAGCTGGCGGCCGAGCAGCTCTGCCGGGTGTACGCCGACGAGTTTGCCGTTCCCGCGGTGGTACTGCGATACTTCAGCGTCTACGGCCCGCGGCAGCGGCCGGAGATGGGCTACCACCTGTTCATCGACGCCATCCTCCGCGGCCGGCCGATCACCCTGACCGGCGACGGCCTCCAGGTCCGCGGTAACACCTTCGTCGCCGACTGCGTCGAGGCCACCGTCCGGGCGACGGGCGCCATGCCGGGCGAGGTCTTCAACCTCGGCGGGGGCGAACTCGTGACCGTGGCCGAGGTGATCCGCAAACTGGAGCGGATCATCGGCCGGCCGGCCATCATCGAACGCCACCCGGCCCGCAAGGGCGACCAGCTCGCCACCGGGGCCGACGTGACCAAGCTGCACCGCCACCTCGGCTGGAAGCCGACGACCACCCTCGACGAGGGCCTGGCCCGACAGGTCGAGTGGCAGCGGTCGCTTCTGGCCGGGGAGCGGCCGTTACGGCGGGCGGCGTAGCAAGCAGGACCAAGACCCGCCCGCAGATGACGCAGACTTCGGCGCAGACCCACGCAGGTTTGAAACCAAGATTTTGTTCTGATCTGCGTGTTCGCTGCGTCTTCAAATCCGCGTCATCTGCGGCCCCTGTCTTTCATCCGGACAACTCGTGCTCGACTTCCTGAACCGCCACCTGATGCACCCGCTCGCCGCCCGGCGGGCCCGGAGCCGGCACCTCGATTACCTCCGGGTGCTGGAGCGGACCCAGTACGACCCGCCCGAGGTCGTCCGGGCCCGGCAGCTCGTCGCCCTGAAGGTCCAGCTCCGCCACGCCTACGACACCGTGCCGTACTACCGGGCGGCGTGGCGGGCCGCCGGCGCCCACCCCGATGATGTCCGCTCGCTCGCCGACCTGGAGGCGTTCCCGGTCCTGACGAAGGCCGACATCCGCCGGCACGAGCGCGACCTGATCGCCGCGGGGTACGACCCGGCCAAGCTCCGGCTCAAGCGGACCTCCGGCTCGACCGGTGTACCACTCAACATCCGCATCGACGAGCCGGCAGCCCGGTGGAAGTTGGCCTGCACCGTCCGGTCCGACGAGTGGTCCGGGTGGCGGCTCGGGCAGCGGGTGGCGAAGGTCTGGGGGAACCCGGAGTACCGCCAGTTCGGGCTCAGGGGCCGGCTCCGCAACCACCTCCTCGACCGGGCCGTCTACCTCGACACCCTCGACCTGACGCCCGGCCGGATCGCGGCGTTCGTCGCCGCCATCCGCCGGCACCGGCCGGGGCTGGTCTTCGGCCACGCCCACTCGCTCTACCTCCTGGCCTGTGCGATGAAGAAAGCGGGGGTGGACGATGTCCGCCCGAACGGCATCATCTCGACGGCCATGATCCTGCACGACTGGCAGCGGGTGGTCATCGAGCAAGTCTTCGGCTGCCCGGTGACGAACCGGTACGGGTGCGAGGAAGTAAGCCTGATCGCCAGCGAGTGTGAGGCCCACCACGGGCTGCACCTGAACGCCGACTCGGTCTACGCCGAGGTCCCGGCCGACGGGAAGCTACTCGTCACCGACTTATCGAACCGGGCGATGCCCTTGATCCGCTACCGCATCGGCGACGTGGTCGTCTCGGCGGGCGGTCGCCTTTGCCGCTGCGGCCGCGGGCTGCCGCTCATCGAGCGGGTCGAAGGCCGGGAGGCCGACTACGTCGTCACCCCGGCCGGGCGGCTCATCAGCGGCATCTCGCTCACAGAAAACTTCGCCCTGCACATCCCGGGCACGGCCCAGGTGCAGGTCGTCCAGGAGACGGTCCACCACCTCCGCATCCGGATGGTCGCCGACGCCGGGTTCGACGCGGCCGCCCGGCGGAAGGTGGCCGAACTGGTCCGCGAGACGTTCGGCCCGGGTGTCCGGTGGGATCTGGAGCTGGTGGACGCGATCCCGCAGGAAGCGTCCGGCAAGTACCGGTTCTGCATCTCCCACGTCGCCCGCGACCACCTCCGGGCGTTGAGCGCATGAAGGTCCGGTGGC
>JAIEQO010001006.1 GCA_019747655.1 Gemmataceae bacterium
TCAGCCTGGCCGGCTACCGGCAGGCCGCCGGCGGGGCGACCGCGGGCGTCAACCGGGTGGTCGCCCGGGTCGGGCCGGCGGCCGCGATCGACCTGTCCACGCAGCTCCCGGCCGACGTGGGCGTGGTCCGGGCGACCGCCTCGGCCGACGGGCTCGGGTACTACCTTGCGACCAGCTCCGGCGTCCGGTATGTCCCGTTCGGCAGTCCCGCGGATGGGGCGACGCTCCTCAGCCCGCTCGACGCCGGCCCGGACGACTTGGGCGGCGTTCTGGTCGGGCCGGACGGCCGGCTGTATGCCCTCCGGTCGGCGGGCGGCCCGGCGCTGGTCGGGGCGGGTCTGCCGATTGTCGGCGGGCAGACGATCATGCCGCTCCCCGGCTTCCCGGACGGGGCCGGCATTGAGCCAGGCGAGTTCGTCCTCAACCCGGCCGGGACGACGATCTACCTGGCCGACGCACGGACGGACGGCAACGGCGGCTTGGTGCGGTATCAACTCGTCAACGGTCAATGGACGGAGACGGCCGCGTACCGGTTCCCGGCGGCCGGGCTGCGGGCGCTGACGGCCGACTTCACCGGGGTCAGCCCGGTGGTCTACGGCGTCACGGCTGAGGCGTCGGCGGCCGCGAACCGGCTGGTGCGGTTCTCGGACGCCGGCGGCAGCTCGATCGCGGCGCCGACCGTGTTGGCCACGGCCGCCGCGGATACCGCCTTCCGCGGGGTGGCCCTGTCGCCGGTCGCGGCCGGGGCGGTGACGACCACCACGACGCTGACCGCCGGTGCCACCTCCGGGGTGTACGGCACCGGGGTGACACTGACGGCCCGGGTCAGCGGCCGGGCCGGGCCCCGCGGCCCGGGTGGGGTGGTCAGCTTCCGGGCGGGTGGGCGGGAGATCGGGGCGGCGGTGCTGGTGAACGGGTCGGCCACCTTCGCCACGGTCGGCAACCTCCCCGCGTCCGCCACCCCGGCCGACGTGGTGGCCGTCTACACCGGCGACCCCACCTACGCCGGCAGCACGTCGGCGGCCCGGTCGGTGACGATCACGAAGGCCGCGACGAGCACGACCCTGGCGGCGTCGCCGAACCCGGCCGTGCAGGGAACCGATGTCGTCCTGACGGCCGCGTTGACGGTCCCGGCCGGGACGCTGCCGACGGGAACGGTGACGTTCCGGGCCGGCGCGGACGTGCTCGGCACGGCCCCGGTCGTAGTCGTGGTCGAAGGCCGGTCGATTCTCTTCCGGGCCGCCCTGACGGTCCGCTTCGTCACCCCCGGCGACCGGACCCTGACGGCCGAGTACGGCGGCGACGGCAACTTCCAGCCGGGCACGTCGGACGGCCTCGTGCAGTCGGTCACGGCCGCGGCGGGGGCGATCGCGTTCGGGGCCGCCGGGTTCGACGCCATCGCGGACCCGGGGACGGTTTACCTGACACTGACCCGGACGGGCGGGACGGCCGGGGCGGTCACGGTCGAGGGGTACACCGCCGACGGGACGGCGGCCGCCGGAACCGACTTCGTCGGCATCCTGCCGGGAGCGCCGTTTACGGTGTCGTTCGCCGACGGCCAGACTACGGCCCTGTTGCCGGTTACGCTCTTGCTGCCGCCGGCCCCCTACGCCGGGACCCGGACGTTCACCGTCACCCTGCAAAGCCCGACCGGCGGGGCCACTCTCGGCGGCCGGTCGTCCGCCGCGGTCACGCTGACCGACCCGGTGCTGCGGGTTGTCAGCAAGCCGGTGGTGGATGGCAGCTCGATCCGTCTCAACTTCAACCGCAAGGTCGATCCGGGGCCGGTCAACCTCTACGCCGGGCCGGCCGACCTCGTCGTCCTCGACGCCGGCACCGGCCAGCCGTCCGCCGCGGTGGCGGGTTCGCTGGTCCTCGATCCCGGCGGCACGACGGCCACCTTCGTGAACACGGCGGGGGCGGTCCCGGCCGGGTCGTACCGCGTCCGGTTGGCCGCCGACGCGGATGGGCGGCCGGCGTTCCGCGGGCTCGACGGCCGGGCCCTCGACGGCGACGGTGACGACGCCCCGGGCGGCGATTTCACCTCCGCGGCGCTGGACGTGGCCGCACCAGCGGGGCCGGTGCTGGCGGTCGGCGGCTTCGCCCGCGGGGCCGGTCAGGCGGTGCAGCTCCCGGTCACGATCCGCGGGGCGGGAACCGTCACGCAGGTGAGTTTCCAGCTCGCCTACGACCCGACGCTACTCACCGTCCCCGCAACCGGGGCCGTGACCCTCGCCGGCGGCACCGGGATGACCCTGGGCCCGTACAGCGTGACCGTCCTCGACGCCCGGCGGGCGGTGCTGGCGGTCTCGGCCGCCGGTGGAGCCGGATGGAACCCGCCCGACGGGGCCGCGGTCGTGACGGTCGCGGCCAGCGTCCCGGACGACGCCCTTTACGGCGGGGCGGCCGTTCTCGACCTCGGGACGGTCCAGGTCAACGACGCCCAAGCCGTCGCAGCGGACGGGGTGCATGCGGCCGCCTACCCCGGCGACGCCGACGCTGACCGGGCCTACTCGGCCCTGGACGCCGCCCTGATCGCGCGGTCCGGCGGCGGGGTCGGGCTGGCCGCGTTCGACGACCTCGATCCGGTTCTGATCGGCGACCTCGACGGCGACGGGGTTATGGACCCTGAACTGGTCGCCCGGCGGGCCGTCGGGCAGACCGTCCCGCAGCTCCCCGACCGCCCGGCTGGGGCCGCCCCGGCGCCGACGGGGACCGGCCCGAAGTTGTACTTCGCCGACGCCGTCGCCCGCCCCGGCGGGACGGTTACTGTCAGCCTCCGGCTGGCGGTCGCCGACCCGGCCGGGTTTCCGCTCGCCGCGCTCGACCTCGCCGTCGGCTTCGACCCGGCCGTCCTCTCGGTCGGAAATGTCCGCGGCGGGTCGCTGTTCGGGGCCGCGGCCGACTGGACAACCGTGGCCGCGGTGGACAACGGGGCCGGCGTCCTCCGGGTCGGCCTGTTCACCGCCCGGCCGCTCGACCTGACTCAAGGGAAGGACGGCGAGGTCCTCCGCTTCGACGTGACCGTCCGGGCCGCCACCCCCGTCGGCACGACCACCCCCCTCAACCTGCTCGCGGCTGCCGGGCCGACGGCCACGGACCGGACGGTCACGGCGGTCGGCCGGACCGCCGGGCTGCGGCTCCCGGACCCGGCCCCGACCGACGGCTCGGACGTTGGGGTGGACGGGCTGGTGTCGGTGGTGGCCGAGGCCAACCGGCCGCCGACCGTGACCGCCCGGGATGTGGGGACCGGCCGGCCGTCGCGGCTGCTGTTCAACCCGGCCGACGCCCCCGGCCTGCGGACGGCCGCCGCCAACACCTTCCCGTTCGCCGGTGCGGACGCCATCACCGTGGACGACCCGGACGGCGGGTCGGTCACGGTGACGGTCGGGCTGACCGGGGCCGCCGGGCCGGTCGGGGTGTTGACGGCGACCGCCGCCGGGGCCGCGACCGTAACGGGGAACGGGACCGAGGCCGTCACTATTGCCGGGCCGTTGGCCGACGTGAACGCTACCCTGGGGTCGCTCGTGTACCGGCCGGGGGCCGGGTACTTTGGGCGGACGGCGGTGACGGCGTCGGCCGACGACGGGGCCGGCGGGACGGCCGCGGCCGCCACCGCCGTCGAGGCCGTCGGGCTGTTCGTCAGCGAGGTGATGCTCGGGCCGGCGAACGTGTGGGCGATGGGGCCGTACCAGTACGTCGAGGTCTTCTCGACCGCCCCGGACTACGACATCCCGGCCGGGGTGTACCTGGTCGGCGTGGAAGGCGACAACGGCGGGGCGGCGACCAACGACCCCGGCCGGGTGCAGGACGTGTTCGCCCTCGGGCCGGTCGGGGCCCAGCCGGGGTTCCGGACCGGCCCGAACGGGTATCTGGCCCTGTTGCCGAAGGCGGCGGGTTATGAGGCGGCGGTCCGCGACCCGGCCGGGGTGGTGGCCGAGAACGCGGGGACCGGGGGCGGGTTCGGCAACGGCGGCGGGTCGAGCGCCTACCCGACCCCCGGCGGGCCGAAGGCCGGGGTCCACGCCGGGCCGTCCGCCGGCGGGGCCCGGGACGGGTCGCCGGCCAACGAGGGGACGGGCAACCTGGAGCGGGCGTCGGCCAGCTACCTGCTCGTCCGCACGGCTGCGGCCCCGACTTCGGCGACCGACATCGACCCCGGCAATGACGGCGTTCCGGACGGCGGGGCCTACGACGGCTGGACGGTGCTCGACGGCGTGGCCGTTCTGGACGGGGTGAACGGCACCGCCGGGCCGGACCGGGCCTACGCCCCGGTGGTGTTCCGCTCGTCGTCGAGTAACGGGACGGCCCCGGCCGGGGCGGCGGTCGTCGAGACCCACGCCCCGGGGAACCAGTGGGTCGGGGGGCCGTGGACGGCCACCTACGCCGGCCGGGTCGGGCGGAGCACCGGGTACGCGGCGGCCGACTGGCTGGCCGCCGTCGCCGACCAGGCCCGCGGGGCGATCCGCCTCCACTCCCTCCGGAGCACGGCGTTCGCCGGGCAGGTGCTGGCCCACGTCGGCGGGCCGAACTTCTTCGCCCCGACGGCGACCGTCGTGGTCAACGACGGCCGGTCGGCCCAGCGGTCGCTGGTCTCGTCCGTCGCGGTCCGGTTCGACCTGCCGGTGGCCGTCGCCGACCCGGGTGCGTTCCGCCTCCGCACGGCCGGCGGGGTGTACCTGGACATCATTGTGACCGACGCGGCCACCGGGCGGCCGCTGGCCGCGGGGGCGACCGGGGTGAGGGAGGTCCGGCTGGCCCCGCGGCCGGGGAGCCCGTTCACCGTCGCGTTCGCCCGGCCGGACCCGTGGGGGTACTCGGTCGGGCTGGCCGACGGGAACTACTTCGTGGAGGTCCGGGCCGACGCGGTGACGGCGAACGGCGTCCGGCTCGACGGCGACCGGGACGGGTCGGCCGGCGGCGATCTGTCGGCCCAGGTGTTCCGGTTCTTCGGGGACGTGAACGGGGACCGGTACGTCGATCGGGTGGACGACGGGCGGTTCGGGGCAGCCTTCGGCGGGAAGCCGACCGACCCCGCCGACCCGGTGTTCTTCGACGTGAACCAGGACGGAGTGCTGGACGCGACCGACCGGGCGGCGTTCCTCAAGAACCGGGCCCGCAACCTGCCCCCGGCCTGACCGGCGAGTTGCCCGGCGGGTGTCGGCGGGGGTACGATGGGGTGTTCCCCGTCCGGCCCGGGTGCCCCGTGTCCCCGCCGTTCGATTCGACCGAGCACGCCCTCGTCCGGGCGGCCGCCGCCGACCCGGCCGACCTCACCACCTGGCTGGTCTACGCCGACTGGCTGGAGGAGCACGATAAGCCCGACCGGGCCGAGTTCCTGCGGCTCCAGGTCCGGTTCGGGCAACTGACGCCCGGCGACCCGGACCGGCCGGTGGTCGAAGTCCGGCTGGGGGAGTTGCGGACCGCCCTCCACCCGGACTGGGTGGCCTTCTTCGACCGCCCGCCGGTCGAGAACTGCGGCCCGGAGTGGGCGTTCCGCTGCCCGAAGGCGTGGGAACACCTGAAGCCCACCCTGGTCGTCGGGGCCCGGTACTGCGGGGCGTGCGACCGGCTGGTGTACTACTGCCGGGACCTGTGGGCGGCCCAAGAGCGGGCCTGGCGGGGGGAGTGCGTGGCGGTGTCTCCCGGGGTCGAGCGGCACCCCGGCGACCTCGACCCGCCGGCCCCGGGAGGTGGCGAGTACCTGGTCATGGGGCGGATGTTCCCCGCCCCCCCGCCCCGGCTCCGCCGGCGGCCGTGGTGGAAGTTCTGGTAGCCCCACCCGCTACTTCTTCCCGGTCGGCCGCGAGGCGGGCTTGTCGCCCGCCTCGGCGCGGAGCTGCTCGATCTCCGCCCGCAACCGCTCGACCGACTCCATCAGGTGCCGGTTCTCCGCCATCAGGGCGTCGAGGTCCACGGCCCGCCGGGCCTGACGCTCGGCCGCCAGCCGGAACGATTCGGCGGCCAGCCGATCGATCTCGGCCTTCAGCTCCCGGTTCTTGGCCGCCAACTCCTTCGCCAGCGCCCGGTCCTCGTCGGTGACGGCCCGGGCCTCGGCCCGGGGAATCTGGTCGTGGTCGATCACCTCCCCGTCGTCCCGGACGGCCAGCCGGCGGAACAGTTCGGCGTCGAGCTTCGGCCCGATCGCCTTGACCGACCCGTCGGCGATCCCGACGATCAGGACGTTCGGGTACGGCGACGCCGGCACCTTCGGGTTCTCCGGGTCGAACGGGATGTCGGCCGGCTTGGTCCACTCGACCGGCTCGCCGGCGGCCAAGACCGCCAGGGTGTTGCTCGTCCCGTCGGTGACCGATGCCAGGGTGATCTTCTTCCTCCGCTCGAACAGCGTCCCCGGCCCGGCCAAGCCCTGGAACACGGTCTTGGTGCCGCCGGCCGCCTGGCCGGGGAGCTGGTACACCTTCGGCAGGCTGCCCAGGAGCTTCTTGTTGTGGGCGCTGTCCCACGGCTCGTCGAACGCGAATGCCTTGTACAGTTGCTCCTGCTCCATAAACGGCAGGAGGGCCACCCGCCAGCTCAGGAGCGGCTTGCCGTCCTTGTCGGTGATGTCGCCCGGAAACCGGTTGTAGGCGGCGTGGTAGTTGTGGATGGCCAGCAGGATTTGCTTCAGTTGGTTCTGGACCCGGGCCCGGGTGGCGGCGTCGGCCGGCTTGCGGTCGGCCGACTTGGCCGCACCGGCCCGCGGGGTCGCCGCGGCGGCCGGCTCGTCG
>JAIEQO010000905.1 GCA_019747655.1 Gemmataceae bacterium
GTGGAGTGGCAGCAACTCTTCGCCGGGATGGACTGGATTCTAAGGGGCAGGGAATGGGCTGTCAACGACGATTCGGCAGGTTTCTGAATTACGCGGCGGCCGGAATTTTCCGGCCGCCGCTGAACCGTGATGTGGCGTCCAGCCTGACTTAGATCGCCGGCGGGGTGTCGGTGCTGATGACCTCCACCCAGTTCGGGCCGCCCCGGTTCGGCCGGTAGTCGAGGTTGTCGAGGTACGCGGTGTCCCGGCCGGCCCCGCCGAAGTACCGGTCCCGGCCGGCCCCGCCGACGAACAGGTCCACCCCGCCGGTCCCGTACAGCCAGTCGTTCCCCAGCCCGCCGTCGATCCGGTCGTCCCCGCCGTACCGGTCCCAGTGGGCCCCCGGGGCCCCGTCGCCGTACAGGTTGTCGTTCCCGGCGTCCCCCCAGATGCGGTCGGCCCCGGCCTGCCCGCGGATCGTGTCGTTCGCCCCGCCGCCGTGGAGTTGGTCGGCGAACGCGGTCCCGTCGATGATGTCGCTGCCGCCGTTGCCCCACACCTCGACCTTCCCGCCCAGCCCGCGGAACCCGCGGGTGTCCACCCCGGCCAGGTTGATGATGTCGGAGAAGGCCGACCCGTTGACCACGATCTTCTTCACGTCGGCCGACCGGAGCCGGCCGTTGTCGACCCCGTCGACGTGCTGCCAGGCCGGCCCGGCCCCGGTGTTCACGCCGTTCACCCGGACCACCCCGGCCCGGAGGGCGTCGATCCGGATCGAGTGGCGTGGGACGTCGTCCATGTTGATCGTCAGGGTGCCGTTGGCGAAGCTCAGGGCGGCCGGGACCTCGCGGGCTTCCAGTTCGGAGACGGACAGGCGGGCGGACGGGCGGCGGGCGGGCATCGTGGGCTCCGGGGCGTATGGCGAGGGGTCTCGGGCCGGCGACCGGCCGGCTCATCCCTGCCGGGTGGCAGGATACCCCCACAAACGCCCGTCCGATACCCCTTCTGACACAAAAAATCCGAAACCGGTCGGACCGGGCGGCCCCCGCTTGTATCCCCGGCCGGGTGTGGGAGAATAGTCAACGCCCCGACGGACCCTCCCCATGCTCCTCTTCGGCCGGCAGACCCAGCGGACGTGCTCGACCGTCCACCGGCGGGCGTTTCTCCAGGCTGGGGGGAGTACCGTCCTGGGGTTGACGCTGGCGGACCTCCTGCGGGTGAAGGCGGCCGGCCACAACCCCGGGTCGGCCCGGGCGGTCATCCTGGTGTGGCTGTGGGGCGGGCCGAGCCAGCTCGACACGTTCGACCCGAAGCCGAACGCACCGCTGGAGTTCCGGGGGCCGTTCGGCTCGATCCCGACGCGCATCCCAGGGGTCCGGTTTGCCGAACTCTTCCCGCAGCTCGCCGCCCAGTCGGACAAACTGGCCGTGATTCGGACGCTGGCCACCCCGTCGAACGACCACGGGGTCGCCGGCACCATCGGCCTAACCGGCAGCGGGGCCGGCGGGACCGGCCTCGACGGCAAACCGCTGGCCGGGTCGCCGCGGCCGGCGCTGGGGTCGATCGTGGGTGCGGCCGCGGCGAAGGGCGTGGGGCGGGCGGTGAGCAAGGGCGGTCCGCCGCACCCGTTCTTCGTCGTCGGCGGGAAGCTCCATCAGGGTCACAAGGCGATCGTCGGGGAAGGGGGCGGGCCGCTCGGGGCGGCGTTCGACCCGTTCCGGCTGGAGTTCGACCCGGCGGTCGGGGCCCGGGTGCCGGCCCTGGAGTTGCCGAAGGACCTCGGCCCGGACCGGCTGGCCGACCGGCAGGGGCTGCTCAGGGCGTTCACCGCGGCCGACCGCCGGGCCGACGAGCTGGGGGCGGCCGGGAAGCTCGACGACTACCGCGGTCGGGCGTTCGCGCTGCTGACGAGTCCCGCGGCGGCCGAGCGGTTCGACCTGTCGCGGGAGCCGGACAAGGTGCGGGACCGGTACGGCCGGACGCGGTTCGGGCAGTCGTGCCTGCTGGCCCGGCGGCTGGTCGAGGGCGGGGTGCCGTTCGCCCAGGTAAACTGGAGCGACCACGTCGAGGCCGAGGAGGACGCCGGGGACGGCGGGTGGGACCACCACTACCGGAACTTCGAGATCATGCAGGACCGGCACGCCCCGTGGCTGGACCGGGGGCTGGCGGCGCTCGTGGCCGACCTGCACGACCGGGGCCTGTTGGGGTCGACGCTGGTGATCGCGGTCGGGGAGTTCGGGCGGGAGCCGAAGGTGAACGACAAGGCCGGGCGGGAGCACTGGGCGAAGTGCTACGCGGCGCTGGTGGCCGGGGGCGGGGTGGCCGGCGGGCGGGCGGTCGGGACGAGCGACGCGAAGGCCGCCCGGCCGGCCGACACGCCGCTGACCCCGGCCGACCTGCACGCCACGGTGTTGCACCAGGTCGGGCTGACCAGCGAGGGGATCACCGGCCTCGGGCTGACTCCGATCGGCCGGGTGATCGAGGAGTTGTTCTGATCAGGCCGGCAGCTTGCCGCCGGGGGTGAGCTTGTCGACCACCCCGGGGAGGTACTTGGCCAGCTTCTGGCAGAGGGCGTCGACCGGCAGGCCGGACTTGGCCGCGAGGGCCTTCAGCTCGTCGCCGGAGAAGAGGCCCTTGATCTGGTCGCCGGTGACGGGGGCGTTCTTGCCTTTGGCGATCCAGGAGGCGAAGACCTCCCCGAGGCCCTTGTTCTGGAACAGGTCCTTGAGCTTGTCCAGCGACAGGCCGATCCCGCCGGGGGCCTGGGCCGCCCCGTCGGTCGGGCCGCCGGCCCCGCCGGGCGACTTGCCGCCCATCAGGACGTCCTTAATGATGGTCTCGATCTTGAACTTGTCGCCCAGGCCGAACAGCTTGAGGATCAGTTGCAGCAGGTTCATCGGCGGTCCCTCGGGGCCGGGTACGGTGGTACGGCGGTCGGGCCGGGCGAATCTGCCACTATCTGTAGGCACCGTACAGGGCGGACGCACGTGAAAAGTGCCCGCGGGGCGGTTTTGGTCTCGGCAGCTCTCGCTGCCGTATCGGCTCCGGCGGCCGCGGCCGAGCCGGCCCGTGTGACGACCGACGGCAGCTTCAAGCAGCACCTGCAATGGACGCCGGACGGCAAGCGGCTGCTGCTCACCCGCATCCACCAGGGGAAGATGGCCGTCTGGACGGTGGCCGCCGACGGGACCGACCTGAAGCGGCTCCTGCCCGGGCACGACACCCCGCACTTCGACGCCCACCCGTCGCCGGACGGGAAGCGGGTGGTGTACGTCTTCGACCGGTTCGAGGGGACGGACGGCAAGTTGCAGATCAACACCTGCGCGGCCGACGGGTCGGACGACAGGGTGCTCGTCCCGCACCTGGCGATGGAGGGGTCGCCGCGGTGGTCGCCGGACGGCAAGCGGGTGCTGTGGGTCTCCACCCGGGGCGGGAACCCGGACCTGTACGCGGTCGGGGCGGACGGGAAGGAGGTGGCCCGGCTGACCCGCGACCCGGCCGCCGACCTGCACCCGGCCTGGAGCCCGGACGGCCGGCGGATCGCCTTCACCAGCGGCCGGAGCGGGCGGCAGAAGGTGTGGGTGATGAATGCCGACGGGGCCGGGGCGAAGAAGCTGACGGACGGCGACTTCCTGGACGCCTGGCCGGCGTGGTCGCCGGACGGCAAGCGGATCGCGTTCGCGTCGAACCGGTCGGGGAACTACGACCTGTGGGCGGTCAGCCCGGACGGCACGGGTCTGACGCAACTGACCGACCACCCCGGCCAGGACACGTCGCCCGCCTGGCACCCGGGCGGGAAGAAGCTGGCGTTCGTCTCCACCCGCGACGGCGGGAGCGAGATCTACGTCATGGATACCCCGTCGGGTGGGACGAGCCGGCCCCGGGCCGGCTCGTCCCACCCGACAAGACCACAAGACTCCGCGGGCGGGCAGACCCACCGATGACCGACCGGGACGCTCTGTCGGCGGCGGTCCTGGCCGGTCCGGACGACGACCTGCCGCGGCTGGTGTACGCCGACTGGCTGGAGGAGCACGGCGACCCCGACCGGGCCGGCTTCATCCGCCACCAGATCGACGCGGCCCGGGCCGAGCCGTACAGCCCGGCGTGGCGGGCGGCGACGGCCGCCGCGGACGCGCTCCTGGCCCGCCACCGCGACGACTGGGCCGGCCACCTCGGCCGGGTGGCGGACCGGGTGGACTTCGCCCGGGGGCTCGTCGAGGGGGTGGCGGTCCGGGCGGCGAGGTTCCCGGGGGCCGCGGCCGGGCTGTTCGCCGCCGCACCGGTCCGGGCCGTCTGGCTCACGGGCCTGGACGACGACCCATTCGGCCCTGGCCCGTTCGAGATCATTCCGGCCGAGCTGTTCCGGACGCCGGAGCTGCGCCGGGTCCGGCGGCTCACAGTCGGTCCGGGGCTACTGGCGGCGAGCGAGGACTTCGCCGACCTGGCCCGGGCACCGGACCTCGCCGGGGTCACCGACCTGGCCCTGCCCGGGAACCCGGTCGACCCGCCGTGGCTGACCCGGTTTCTGGCCGGCGACGCCTTCCCGGACCTGGCCGGGCTCGACCTGTCCGACATCCCGCACCTCGGGCCGGCGGTCGCCCGGGGGCTGGCCGCGGCCGGCCACCGCCGGCTGGTCCGTCTCGACCTGTCCGGGGTGGCGATGCGGTCGCGGGACCTCCAGCAGATGCTGGAGGCGCGGCCGCTGCGGGAGGTCGAGGAGTTGCGGCTGCGGTCGGCCGACCCGCGGTCGGTGTGGCCGGCCTCGCACCTGAACCTCGGGTGGCTGGTCCCGTGGGACCGGCTGCGGGTGCTCGACCTGGGCGGGCAGGGGGTCGGGAACGACGGGTGTGGGGAGATCGCCCGGGCCCCGGCGGCCGGGTCGCTGCGGTGGCTCGGGCTGGCCGCCAACCACCTCGGCCCGGAGGCCGTCCGGCTGCTGGCCGAGTCCCCGTACCTGAACCTGTATCACCTGGACGTGCGGGGCAACGGGCTCGGCCCGAAGGATGTCGCGGCCCTGCGGGACCGGTTCCCGGAGGCCGTCGTTCTGGCGTGAAGTCTCGAGTTTCGAGTGTAAAGTTTCGAGTTGCTGTGTTGGATTCCCGGCGAGCGGGGGGCGTGAGCCCCCTGTTTATTTTTCGGAATCAGGGGGCTCACGCCCCCCGCTCGCCGGGAATCCGAGGAGGAGTTCCACAGGACGGGTTCCGGTAACAACGACACCGCCCCGGGTCAGGTCGCGTGGACCGAACCCGGGGCGGCGTTCAACTCGAAACTTTACACTCGAAACTCGAAACTACTTCCGCCGCCGGATGCGGCGGGCCAGCTCCAGGGCCGGCAGGCCGATCGCGGCCAGGGCCAGGGTGGCCGGCTCCGGGACGCCCGGGGTCGGGCCCGGGTCCTCGGACCCCGGGGCGAGCGGGGCGAAGGTCGAGGTGATGCTCTGGACGATCACGCTCGGGTTGTCGTCGTCCGGGGAGGTGTAGTTCTGGGCGGTGAACTCGGTCACCGCCTTGTTGTTCAACCCGAACTTGGACAGCATGACGAAGTTCCCCAGCCCGATCTGCCCCTTCGGGATCGTCTCCCCGCTGTACCGGAAGGTGACATCGTCGATCAGCGGGTTGTCGGTCGGGGTCGTCTTGCCCGGCGGCGGGGTCTTCTTGGCGATCGACGCGGTCCACCCCTCGGGGGCGGTGATCGACCCGTCGACCAGCCCGCCGAAGTCGTAGATGGTGAAGTAGTCGCCGGACTGGAGCCGCATGTTGGTCGGCAGGGTGACGGCGTACTGCCAGCGGAAGTTGCCGGCGTCGGCGTCGACCTTCAGGCTGCTCGGGAGCAGTCCCCCCTGGGCGGTGGCGGCGATGGCCACCGCCCCGACGGCGGCGGCGGTCAGCCGGGCGAGCTTGGCGGGTCGGAACATGGTTGGGTCTCCTACAGGCGACTCGGTGTCCGACCGCGGCGTCGGCCGCGGTCCGGGGGCCCCGGCCATTCCCTCCGTCGGGCCGGGCCCCCGTCGGCGGGCGGCAGATTTAGTCCGGATTCGCTGGAGTGTCAACCACAGCTTTGCCGGGGGCAGTAGTCAGTGATCAGTTAGCAGTGAACAGTCACCAGCAGGGACACAGAACGGACCCGCACCGAGGCCATCACTGCTGACAGCTGACTGCTCACTTCTTGCGGCGGCGGACGGCCCGCACCCCCAGGGCGACCGGCAGCCCGAGGGCGGCCAGGGCCAGGGTCCCGGGCTCCGGCACCCCGGGCGGGGCGGTCGGGACCGGGACCACCGTGGGGGTGATGTTGCTGTCCGGGACGTACTGGGTCGGGTCCCGGTCGGACTGGCGGTGGGCCCGGGCGGTGAACCACGAGTCGGTCACGTCCTGGTACCGCGAGACGGCCGAGAAGTTCCCGAGCCCGACCTGCCCGCCGTCCAGCGTCGGGCCGGCGTACCGGAAGGTCAGGTTCGGGACGGCCGGGTCGTCGTCCGGGGCCAGCCGGGGCGGGGTGTCGCCGGTCGGGCCGACCGTCACCGCCCACCCGTCCGGGGTGGACACGCTCCCCGGGATCAGCCCGCCGAAGTCGTAGATGGTGAAGTAGTCCCCGGGCTGGAGCTGGGTCCGGGCCTGGAGCAGGACGGCGTAGGTCCAGCGGGTGTCGGACCCGGCCGCCTCCCGGGACACCTTGGCGGTCTGGAGCCCGGCGGCCGCCGGGGCGGGTGGCGACAGGGCGGCCGCGGCCGCGGCCAGGGCGAACAGCCGGCGGGTCATGGACTCCTCCGAGGGC
>JAIEQO010000891.1 GCA_019747655.1 Gemmataceae bacterium
GCCGCCGGTGCCGCCGGCCCCGCCGGCCCCACCGGCCCCACCGGGCGCCGACAGGTTCAGATTGATCTCGGTCACGTCCGTGCCCGACAGGTCGTTGACGACGACGTTGTCGGCCCCGCCCCGGGCGTTGAACGTGATCACCTCGGTGTCGTTCAGGTCCATCAGGACGTTGGCGAAGTTCCGGAAGAACAGGACCCGGCCGCCGTTGGCCCGGATGTCGACGTTCTCGCCGACGTTGGCCCCGTTGAAGAGCATCTCGTCCCGCCCGTCCTGCCCCTCGACGGTGTCGTTGTCGTCCCCCGGGTTCCAGACGAACACGTCGTCCCCGGCCCCCATCAGGGCGGTGTCGTCGCCGCCCCCGCCGTTGATCAGGTCGTCCCCCTCGCTGCCGATGAACAGGTCCTTGCCGAGCCCGCCGTTCATGGTCAGCTTCATGCCGTCGGCCTCGAGCGACTGGGCGTTGATCACGTCGTCCCCGCCCTGGCCGTTGAGGACCAGCCGGTCGTCGGCCGCCTCCTGGAAGAAGACGTTGACCTTGGCCGACAGCCCGAACACCGTCACCCCGCCGGCGTCGCCCGCGGCCCCGAACTGGTCGGCCCCGTTGGTGCCGTTCACTGTGACAGTGTCGGCCGCCCCGTCGCCGCCGCCGTTGGGGCCGCGGAGGTCGACGTCGACCCGGGTCACGTCGGTGCCGGTCAGGTCGCCGACGGTGACCTTGTCGGCCCCGCCGAGGGCCCGGAACTCGATCCGCTCGGTGTCGTCCAGGTCCATCACCACGTCGGCCACGTCGCGGGTGAACAGGACCCGCCCGCCGTTGGCCGCGATGTTGATCTCCTCGGCGATGTTGGCGCCGAAGAACAGCATCGTGTCGGTCCCGTCCTGCCCTTCGATCGTGTCGTTGCCGTCGCCCGGGGCCCAGGTGAAGACGTCGTTCCCGGCACCCAGGAAGGCCACGTCGTCGCCGTTGTCGCCGAAGACGGCGTCGGCCCCGTCGCCCCCGCGGAACACGTCGGCACCCTGGGAGCCGTCGAGGACGTCGTCGCCGGCCCCGCCGTCCACGGTCAGCTTGACGATCCCGGCCGGCAGCGTGGTGGCCGTCACCCCGTCGTTGCCGCCCAGGGCGTTGATGACGAGCGCGTCGTTGGCCCCCTCGGAGTTGGTGATGTTCACCCGGGCGTGTAGCCCGAGTACGGCCGCCGAGCTGCCGGCGCCGAACACGTCGATGATGTCGCTCCCGTTGGTCCCGTTGACGATCACGGTGTCGGCCGCCCCGTCCCCGGCGGTCCCGCCGAGCGTCCCGGCCTGGTTGACGTTGACCTCGACCACGTCCGTGCCGGACAGGTCGTTGACGGTGGTGGTGTCGGTGCCGCCGAGGGTGTTCAGGTCGATCGCCTCGACGTCGTCCAGGTCCATCACGATGTTGCCGAGGTTCCGGGTGAACCGGACCCGGCCGCCGTCGGCCGACACGTCGAACGTTTCGGCCCCGTTCGCCCCGTCGAACTCCATGGTGTCGTACCCGCCCTGGCCCTCGACCACGTCGTCCCCGTCGCCCGGGTCCCAGTCGAAGGTGTCGTCCCCGGCCCCGAGGTCGGCGACGTCGTTCCCCCGCTCGCCCTCGATCGAGTCATTCCCGTCCCCGCCCCGCAGCAGGTCGTCGCCGTTGCCGCCGGCGATGTCGTCGTTCCCGGTCCCGCCGTCGACCGTCAGCTTGACCAGGGCGGCCAGGTTGCCGGCGGCCGAGAACCGGTCGTCCCCGCCGTTCATGTTGACGACCAGCTTCTCGGTGGTGCCGATGTCGAGGCTGAACGGGGCGGGGTCGAGCCGGTCGAACCGGACCCGGGCGCCGTTGGCGGTGGTGGTGAAGACCTCGGCCCCGTTCCCTCCGTTGACCTCGACGGTGTCGGTCCCGAGCCCGCCCTCGTTCAGGTCGGTGTCGTCGCCCGGGTTCCAGATCATCCGGTCGTCCCCGGCCTCGCCGAACACCTGGTCGTCGGCGTCCCCGCCGGTCAGCACGTCGTTCTCGGTCCCGCCGAACAGAAGGTCGAACCCGCCCTTGCCGAGCAGGGTGTCATTCCCGGCCTGGCCGAAGAGCATGTCGGCCCCGGACCCGCCGGTCAGGACATCGTTCCCGGCCCCGCCGAACAGCAGCGCCCGGGGCAGGGCCCCGTTCGCCTCGTTCAGGGTGATGGTGTCGTTCCCGCCCAGGCCGAAGACCTGGATCAGGGCCGTGTTGGCCACCGTCGCGGTGCCGCCCTTGACGGCGACCGCCCCGCCGTTGACCAGGAGCTTGCCGGCCGCGTCCCGGCTGATGTCGACCGAGTTGTTCAGGTTGTCGCCGAACACGCTGAGGGTGCCGACGGACGGGATGAAGGTGGCGACGACGGCCGGCACGTCCCGCCGGCCGAGCGCCTCGAGGCCCGGCACGAACCGGGCCGGGCGGTGCGGGTTGCGGCGGCGGCTGCCGCGGGCCAGGGCGTCGAACAGGTCGCGCAACATGGGACGGTCTCCGGGTTGATGTTCGGGCGTTCCGGGTGGCGGTCGGGCGGGGGGGCGGCGTACAACGTCACCGCCGGTCGATCGACTCGGGCCGCGTCCGGTGGACGCCGGGGGAATCCGGCCCGGGGCGGCGCGCGGCCAAGAAATCTCCGGCGGCTGCTCCGGCCGCCCCGGCAAGGCCCCATGCGACGCGGCCGGCCCGGGTACGTCAGGCCGGTCCCGGTTTTTCCGGCCGCGCCGCGGCGGGTGGATCAGAACTCGCCGTTCGGTTAGACTTTGTGACGGATCGAACGAGGCCGATTCCGGAAGACCGGTTCGCCCGGTCCGGTGGTGCGGCTGGTTTTTCGCCCGAACCCGGCGGGAGTCCGGATATGTCCATGAGCGAGTCGTTCGCCGTGCTGATGGACCGGCTGCGGTCGGGGGAGGACGAGGCCGCCCGGGAGGTGTTCGCCCGGTTCGCCGGCCGGCTGATGGGCCTGGCCCGGCGGCACCTGGACGCCCGGCTGGCGGTCAAGGTGGACCCGGAGGACGTGGTCCAGTCGGCCTACAAGAGCTTCTTCGTCCGCCAGCGGGACGGCGGGCTGGAGGTGGCCACCTGGGACAACCTGTGGGGGGTGCTGACGATGATCACCCTCCGCAAGTGCGCCGACCGGGCGGCCTACTACCGGGCCGGGAAGCGGGACGTGGGGCGGGAGGTGGCCGGCGGGCCGGCCGACGACAGCGGCCCGGGGCTGGCCGCCGACGTGGCCCTGGACCGGGACCCGAGCCCGGACGAGGCGGCGGTGATGGCCGAGACGGTCGAGGCGTTGTTCCGGGCGGTCGACGATCCGGACGAGCGGACCATCCTGGAGCTGAGCCTGCAGGGGTTCACCGCCGGGGAGATCGCCGACCAGCTCGGCCGGGCCGAGCGGTCGGTCCGGCGGCTCCGGGAGCGGATCCGCAAGCGGCTGGAGCGGATGCAGGGGGAGGACAATTAGGAGACCCCACCCCCTAACCCCCTCCCCCGCGGGGAGAGGGGGGACCGGACAACCGGCTCGTGGCTTCCTCCCCCTCCCTGCTTTCGGGGAGGGGAAGCAAAGGGGAGGGGGGCGGACCGGGGGGAGGGGCCTCCTCCGTACTGTAAGCCCCGCCCGATCGTCCGGTATTCATCCCGTTGCCCGCCACCGCGCCCGGGGTCGTCCGATGCCGTCCGCCGTGCTGGACACCGAGGCCGCCTGGTCGCAGTGCGAGTCGGTCATCCGCGGGTTCGAGGACGCCTGGCGGGCGGACGGCCGGCCGGCGGTCGAGCGGTTCGTCCCGCCCGACTCCCCGTACCGTACCCAACTGCTGGTCGAGCTGGTCCACGTCGACCTGGAGTTCCGGCTCCGGCGGGGCGAGTACGCCCGGGCCGAGGACTACCTGGCCCGGTTCCCCGAGCTGGCCGCCGCCGAGTTGGCCGTCGACCTCCTCCGGGCCGAGTTCGCCCTGCGGAACCGGTACGCCCCGCCGGCCTTCGCCGAGGAACTCTGGCTCCGCTTCCCCGAGCACCTGACGGCCCTCCTCCCGCTGGCCGCCGACACCGGCCGGCCCGGCTCGCGGACGCCGACCGGCCCCGGCCGGGGCGGGGCGGTCGCGGCCCCGCCGGTCGGGTCCCCGGCGATCCCCGGGTACGACCTCCAGGGCGAGGTCGGCCGGGGCGGGATGGGGGTCGTGTACAAGGCCCGGGACCTGGCCCTCGGGCGGATGGTGGCGGTGAAGACCTTTTCGGCCGCCCCCGGGGCCGACGCCCGGGCCCGGTTCGGCCGGGAGGCCGAGGCCATCGCCCGGCTCGACCACCCGCACATCGTCCCGGTGTACGAGGTCGGGGAGTGGGGCCCCGGCGTGCCGTACTTCGTGATGAAGTGGTACCCGGGCGGGAGCCTGGACGCCATGCCGGCCGGCCCCGGGACCGACGTGCGGGCCCACGCCCGGGCCGTCGGGCTGGTCGCCCGGGCGGTCCACCACGCCCACCAGCGGGGTGTGTTGCACCGCGACCTGAAGCCGTCGAACATCCTGGCCGACGAGGCCGGTCGGCCGCACGTCGCCGACTTCGGGTTGGCCGGCCGGTTCGACCCGGCCGACCCCCAGACCCGGACGGCGGCGGTGGTCGGGACGCCGGCGTACATGGCCCCGGAGCAGGCCAAGGCCCCGGCCGCCGTCACCACCGCGGCCGACGTGTACGGGCTCGGGGCGGTCCTGTACCAGCGGCTGACCGGCCGCCCGCCGTTCCTGGCCGACACCGCCCTGGCCACCCTCCACCTGGCCAGCACCTCGTCGGCCCTGCCGCCGTCGGCCGTCAACCCGGCCGTCCCCCGGGACCTGGAAACCGTCTGCCTGAAGTGCCTGGAGAAGGAGCCCGGCCGGCGGTACGCCTCGGCCGCCGAGCTGGCCGACGACCTGGACCGGTGGCTCCGCGGGCAGCCGGTGGTGGCCCGCCCGGTCCCGGCCTGGGAGCACGCCTGGCGGTGGGCCCGGCGGCACCCGCTGGTGACGTGGACGGCGGTGGTGGCCGCCATCGCCCTGGTCGGGTTCACCGTCACCCTGGCCGCCAGCAAGGCGGCCATCGAGGACAAGGAGGAGGTGGCCCGGGCCGCCCTCCAGAAGGAGAACGAGGCCCGCTGCGAGCTGGAGGACACCCTCACCCGGGAGCAGCAGTCGCTCTACCTGGAGCGGGTGGCGGCGGCCGGCCGGCTGTACGCGGCCAACCAGCTCCCGGCCGCCTGGCGGCGGCTCGACCAGTGCCCCGAGCGGCTGCGGGGGTGGGAGTGGCGGTACCTCGACGGCCTCCGCCGGGCCGGGCCGGTCCTCCTCCACGGTCATACCGACTGGGTGACGGCGGCCGTCTTCCTGGGCGACGGCCGGCTGGCCACCGCCGACCGGGGTGGGACCGTCCGGGTGTGGGACGTGGCCGCGGCGAAGGCCGTCCGCACCTGGAAGGCGGCGCAGGGGCCGGTGACCGGACTCGACGCCCATCCGGAGAAGCCCTGGGTGGCGACCGTGGACTGGGCCGGGGCGGCGATCTGGGACGTGGACACCGGCGACGCCGTCCGGCGGATGCCGGGCGCGACCCGGGCGGCGGTCAGCCGGTGCGGCCGGTGGGCGGCGACCGTCGGGCCGGACGGGGTGCAGGTGTACGCGCTGCCGGACTGGGAGGTGGCCCGCCGGCTGACCGGCGCGGGCCCGAAGGTCACGGCCCTGGCCTTCGCCCCGGACGGCGGGCGGCTCCTGACCGGGACGGCCGACGGGGTTGTCCAGACGTGGGACCCGGCCACCGGGGCCGAGTCCGCCCCGGCCTGGCGGCGGCCCCGGCCGGTCGACGGGCTGCTGTTCACGTCCGACGGCAACACCCTGGCCGAGGCCCACCCCGAGGGGGCGGTGACGGCCGACCCGGCGACCGGCCGGCACCGCCACCGGATCGACCCGACGGCCGCCGGGCGGGCGCTCATGGCCCCCGGCCGCACCCCGGGGTGGGTGGGGGTGGTCGGGCCGAACGCCGAGGTGGTGGTGTGGGACGCCGACCACCGCCGGCCGGCCCGGGTGTTCCGCGGGCACGGGGCGGCGGTCGCGGCCCTGGCCTTCTCGCCCGACGGCTGCGAGCTGGCGTCGGCCGGCGGCGACCGGGTCGTCCGGGTGTGGGACCTGACCGCCGACCCGGAGGTCAAGACGCTGGCCGAGGTCGGGCCGACGGCCGACGGGCTGGCCGTTTCCCCCCGCGGCGGACGGATCGCGGTCGGCCCCCGGCCGATGGCCAAGCCGGACGACCGGGTGCTCGTCCTCGATGCGGCCACCGGGCGGGAGCTGCACCGGCTGGCCGGGGCCGGCGGGGTGGCGTTTCACCCTGACGGCCGGCGGCTGGCCTCCGGCCGGCCCGGCGGCGGGGTGGTGATGTGGGACACCGTGACCGGGGCCGAGCTGTGGCACCGGCCGGCAGCCGGCGGCGGGAAGCAACCGGGCGACGCCGGCCCGTGCGGGTGCCGGCTCGCCGTCTCCGCGGACGGCAGCCGGCTGGCGTTCTGGGACGTGCGGGCCGGTCGGGTCGAGGTGCTCGACGCCGACACCGGCCGCCCGGCCGGGGCCGAGTTCGAGCCGGGAGGGTTCGTTTACGGCATGGCCTTCACCGCCGACGGCAGCAAGCTGGTGCTGGCCACCGCCGGGGGGGTGGCGGCGTGGGACCCGGCGACCGGCGCCCGCGTGTGGGCGGACGGGCCGCGGGGGGCGACGGCGGTGGCGGTCGGGGCCGACGGCCGGTGGCT
>JAIEQO010000298.1 GCA_019747655.1 Gemmataceae bacterium
GGAGAAGGCCCCCCCGCCGCCGGACAAGCCGTAGTCACCTCCGCCCGGGCCGGCCTTTTTCCGTGAAAGCCGGCCCGGTCCCGCTACTATCCCTCCGTACCCCCCGCGGGTTGTACGGAGGTCCCATGTCCGACCGTCGATGCCGTCCCGCCGGGCTCGCCGTGGCCCTCGGCTGCGCCGCCGCCCTGGCCGGGTGCGGCAAGCCGCCCGAGGGGCTCCCCCCGCCGGAGCCGCCGACCGTCACCGCCCGCCACCCCGCGATGACCCCGTACAACCCGGTCAAAGACTTCACCGGCCGGCTCCAGACCAAGGACCCGGTCAAGGCCGTCCCGCGGGTCAGCGGGATGGTCGCCCGCCGGGCGTTCAAGGACGGCGACGCGGTCGAGAAGGACAAGACCGTCCTGTTCGAGATCGACAAGGCGCTCTTCGAGGCCGACCTGCGGAAGGCCAAGGCGGACGTCCAGAAGGCCGAGGCCGACGAGAAGAACTGGGTCGCCCAGATCAAGCTCGCCCAGGCCGAGCTGGACCGGTCCGACCAGGCGTACAAGAAGGGGGCGGCCGGGAAGACCGACTTCGACAAGGCGGTCGCCACCCTGGAGGTGGACAAGGCCCAGTTCGACGTGGCCAAGGCGACCCGGGAGGCGGCCGCCGCGGCCGAGGCCCGGGCCGCCGAGAACCTCAAGTACTGCACCGTCTACGCCCCGGCCACCGGGACCGCCCGCCGGGCCCTGGTGGCCGAGAACGGCATCGTCGAGGCGTACAAGACGGAACTCGTCGAGGTCGCCCCGGTCGACACCCTGTACGCCGTCTGGGAGGTCGACGAGCTAACTTCCCTGTGGTACCGGGACCGGATCAACCAGGGGCAGATCGACAACCCGAAGGACCGCCAGACGCCGCTCCAGTGCTGGATCACCCGGAAGGACGGCAGCACCTTCCCGCCCTTGGACAAGCCCGGCCAGGCGATCGACTACTACGACCCGGAGATCGTCCGCGGGACCGGCACCCGGATGATCCGGGCCGAGTTCCCGAACCCGGAGGTCAAAAGGCCCGGGAAGGACGGCAAGGAGTCGGCCCTCCGGCTCCTGTCGTCCGGCGACTCGGTCCGGGTGCGGGTGACGGCCGGCCGGCCGGAGCAGGTCCTGACCGTCCCGGAGACGGCCGTCTTCCCCCAGGGCCAGCGGCGGTACGTGTACGTCGTCGCCCCCGGCGAGGGCGGGGACAAGGCCGACCTCCGGGAGGTCCAGCCCGGGGCCACGTTCGACGGCAAGGTGGCGGTCAAGTCCGGGCTGACGACCGCCGACCGGGTGGTCGTCGACAACCTCCTCCGGGTCCGGCCGGGGGCCGCGGTCAAGGTCAAGCAGTAGCGGCGAGCCGTCCCGGCGGCCCGGGGTTGCACCCCGGGCTATGCTGTGTCAGCCCTTCGGGCTGAAGAGTTCAAACCGCCTGCAGGCTGAAGGCCTGCCACAGCATAGCCCGGGGTGCAACCCCGGGTCTTCATCCCAGTACCCGGGCCGCTCCGCATGTTTGCTCACTTCTTCATCACCCGGCCGGTGTTCGCGGCCGTCATCTCGGTGCTGATCGTGCTCGGCGGGGTGCTGGCCCTGACCCAGCTCCCGATCGCCCAGTACCCGGACGTCGTCCCGCCCCAGATCGTCGTCACCGCCAGCTACCCCGGGGCCGACGCCAAGACCGTGTCCGAGACCGTCGCCGCCCCGATCGAGGAGCAGGTCAACGGCGTCGAGAACATGCTCTACATGGAGTCCCAGGCGACCAACGACGGGGCCCTCCGGCTCATCATCACGTTCAAGCTCGGGACCAACCCGGACATGGCCCAGGTGCTCGTCCAGAACCGGGTGAACATCGCCCTCCCGAAGCTCCCGGAGGAGGTCCGCCGGCTCGGGGTGACGACCAAGAAGCAGTCCACCGCCATCCTCCTGGTCGTCAACCTGTACGCCGACAAGCCGGCCAAGACCGACGCCGAGGTCGCCGAGCAGCAGCTCGCCGTCAGCCGGCACGCCAACCTCGGGGTGAAGGACGACCTGGCCCGGATTACGGGCGTGGGCGACGTCTTCCTGTTCGGCAACCGGGACTACTCGATGCGGGTCTGGCTCGACCCGGACAAGATGGCCGACATGGACCTCGGGCCGAACGAGGTGGTCGACGCGATCCGCAAGCAGAACGTCCAGGTCGCGGCCGGGCAGATCGGCCAGCCGCCGGCCCCGAGGGGGCAGAACCAGCAGCTCGTCATCACCACCCAGGGGCGGCTCAAGACCGAGCAGCAGTTCAAGGACATCGTCATCAAGACCGGCCCGAACGGCGAGGCCCTGGTCCGGGTCGGGGACGTGGCCCGGGTCGAACTCGGGGCCAAGAGCTACGACTCGTCCAGCGACCTGGACAACCGCCCGGCCGTCGGCCTGCCGATCTTCCAGCTCCCGGGGTCGAACGCCTTCAGCACCGCCCGGGAGATCAAGGCCAAGATGGCCGCCCTGCGGGCCGACCCGGGCTGGCCCCAGGGGATCGAGTACGACATCGTCTTCGACCCGACCCAGTTCATCCAGGAGTCGGTCGCCGAGGTGGTCAAGACCCTCGTGGAGGCCATCGTCCTGGTCTTCATCGTCGTCCTGCTGTTCCTCCAGAACTGGCGGGCCGCCCTGATCCCGATGATCGCCGTCCCGGTCTCGCTCCTCGGGTCGCTCATGGTCCTCTACGCCATCGGCTACTCGATCAACAACCTGACCCTCTTCGGCATGGTCCTGGCCATCGGCATCGTCGTCGACGACGCCATCGTGGTGGTCGAGGCGGTCGAGTTCCACATCGCCCGCGGGCTGTCCCCGAAGGAGGCGACCGAGAAGGCCATGTCCGAGGTCGCCACCGCCATCATCGGCGTCTCCCTGGTCCTGTCCGCGGTATTCGTCCCGACCGCCGTCATCCCCGGGCTGACCGGCCAGTTCTTCAAGCAGTTCGCGGTGACGATCGCCGTCAGTACCCTGATCTCGGCGTTCAACTCGCTCACGCTCAGCCCGGCCCTCTGTCCCCTGCTCCTCCGCGACCACCACGCGAAGAAGGACCCGCTCGACAAGCTCCTGCACTACCTGTTCGGCTGGTGGCTCTTCAAGGGCTTCAACTGGGCGTTCGACCGCGGCACCCGGCTCTACGGCCGGGCCGTCGGCTGGCTGATCCGGCTCTCGGTCATCGTGCTGCTCGTCTACGGCGGGCTGCTGATCCTGACCTACCTCGGGTTCCGGATGGTCCCCGGCGGATTCATCCCGCAACAAGATCAGGGCTACCTCGTGGTCAACGTCGAACTCCCCGAGGGGGCGTCCGTCGAGCGGACGGAGAAGCTGATGGCCGAGGTCGCCGACCGCTGCCTGAAGACCGACGGGGTCAGCCACACCGTCCAGATCGCCGGGTACTCGATCTTCTCCAGCGCCAACATCCCGAACAACGGCGGCATCTACGTCTGCCTGAAGCCGTTCCCCGAACGCGAGGGGCGGCACGCCGACGCCATCCTCCGCGACCTGAACGTCCAGTTCGCCGGGCTGCGGGAGGGGACCGCGACGGCCTTCGGGGCGCCACCCATTCTCGGGCTCGGGAACGCCGGCGGGTTCAAGATGCAAATTCAGGACAAGGGGAACTACGGGCTCGAAACCCTCGAAGGGATGACCTGGGGGCTGGCCGGGCTGGCGACCCAGCCGCTGCCGGACGGCAAGCCGTCGGGCATCCCGGCGGCGTTCAGCGGGTTTCGGTCGAACAGCCCGCAGCTCACCCTCCAGGTCGACCGCGACCGGGTCGAGCAGATGGGCGTCTCGGTCCAGGCGGTGAACGACGCCCTCCAGTCGTACACCGGGCAGGTGTACGTCAACGACATCACCCTGGAGAACCGGAACTGGCAGGTGACGGTCCAGGCCGACGCCCCGTTCCGGAACACCGTCGAGGACCTGTACAAGATCAAGGTCCGGGGGCCGGCCCAGAAGGACGGCACCCCGGGCGAGATGATCCCGATCGCCGGCCTCATCAAGGTCGGGCCGAGCCAGGGGCCGGTGAAGGTGAACCGCTACCAGATGGCCCCGGCCGCCGACCTGAACGGGTTCACCATCCCGTTCCTGGTGTCGTCGGCCCAGGCGATCGAGCGGATGGAGGGGCTGGCCAGGCGGGACCTGCCGCCCGGGATGACGTTCGAGTGGACCGACATGGCCTACCAGCAGAAGGAGGCGGCCAACACCCGGGTCGAAATCCCCGGGGTGTTCACGTTCCGCGGCGACACCACGCTGCTCGTCTTCGGGCTGAGCGTGCTGGTCGCGTTCCTGGTCATGGCCGCCCTGTACGAGAGCTGGCTGCTGCCGCTGGCGATCGTCCTCATCGTGCCGATGTGTCTGTTGTGCGCCGTGGCCGGGCTGCTCATCACCTTCCTCGACCTGAACGTCTTCAGCCAGATCGGGCTCGTCGTCCTGGTCGGGCTGGCGACGAAGAACGCCATCCTGATCGTCGAGTTCGCCAAGATGAAGCGGGAGGCCGGCATGCCGCGGTACGAGGCGGTGATGGAGGCGGCCCAGCAGCGGCTCCGGCCGATCCTGATGACCAGCTTCGCCTTCATCCTGGGGGTGACGCCGCTCCTGTACGGCAGCGGGGCCGGGGCCGAGATGCGGAAGTCGCTCGGCACGGTGGTCTTCAGCGGGATGATCGGGGTGACGGTCTTCGGCATCTTCCTCACCCCGGTCTTCTACAGCGTCATCCAGCGGTTCCGGGACCGGGGCGAGCCGGCCGGCCCCGCGCCGGCGCCGGCCGCCCACCCGCCGAAGGCGTCCTGACCGGCGGTTTGTGGTTGACACCGGGCCGGCCGGGTGGTGGACTGAACAGTCCGCCGGCCCGACACGCCTGGTTCACCCCGTCATGAAGCCGCTGCCGACCCTCCTCGCCGTCGCCGCGCTGGCCTCGGGGGGCTTACGCCCCCCGCCCGCCACCGCCGCCGACATCGACTTCAACCGGGACGTCCGGCCGATCCTGGCCGACACCTGCTTCCCCTGCCACGGGTTCGACGCCAAGGCCCGCAAGGCCAAGCTCCGGCTCGACACCCCGGACGGGGCGTTCGCCGAGCGGGACGCCGGCCCCCCGGTCAAGCCCGGCGACCCGAAGGCGAGCACCGTCTGGGAGCGGATCACCTCCGCCGACCCGGACGTGGTCATGCCCCCGCCGGCCAGCAACAAGAAGCTGACCGCGGCCCAGAAGGATGTCATCCGGAAGTGGATCGAGCAGGGGGCCAAGTACCAGAAGCACTGGTCGTTCGAGCCGGTCCGCCGGCCATCCGTGCCCGGGGACCGCAACCCGATCGATGCGTTCCTCCTCGCCCGCATGAAGAAGGAGGGCTTGACGCCCCGCCCCCAGGCCGACAAGGAGACGCTCATCCGCCGGGCCGCGTTCGCCCTCACCGGTCTGCCGCCGACCGTGGCCGAGGTGGACCAGTTCCTCGCCGACAAGTCACCGGCCGCATACGAGGCGATGGTCGACCGCTACCTGGCGTCGCCGCGGTACGGGGAGGAGATGGCCCGGCACTGGCTCGACGTGGCCCGGTACGCCGACACCCACGGCCTGCACCTGGACAACGAGCGGCAGCTCTGGCCGTACCGCGACTGGGTCGTCCGGGCGTTCAACAGCAACCTGCCGTTCGACCGGTTCACCGTCGAGCAACTGGCCGGCGACCTCCTCCCGAACCCCACGACCGACCAACTGACCGCGACCGGGTTCAACCGGTGTAACGTGACGACCGGCGAGGGCGGGTCGATCGAGGCCGAGTGGGCGTACCGGAACGCCGTGGACCGGGCGGCGACCGCGGCCCAGGCGTGGCTCGGGCTGACGGCCGGGTGCGCCGTCTGCCACGACCACAAGTTCGACCCGATCTCGGCGAAGGAGTTCTACTCCCTCTACGCCTTCTTCTACAGCTCGGCCGACCCGCCGCTGGACGACAACATCATCCTCTACGGCCCGACGGCCAAGCTCCCCTCCGCGGCCCAGCGGGCGGCCCTCGACGCCGCCACGAAGGCCGAGACGGCGGCCCGCAAGGCCCTCGAAGCCGCCGCGGTGGCCGCCGACTACCGCGAGCCGACCGCCGACCCGGTGCGGGTCACGGACATCCTGATCGACGACGCCTTCCCCCTGGCCGCGACCGACCGGAACACCACCCGCAACCCGGCCGACTGGGTGACGGACCCGCCGTTCGGGGCGAAGTCCGGCCGGAGGGTGCTGCGGCAGGCCAACTCGTACTTCCACGAGGACATGATCCAGCTCCGGCTGCGGCAGCCGTTGGTCCCGGCCGGCGGCCGGGTCGAGGCGTGGGTGTGGCTCGACCCGAAGCACCCGCCGGCCGCGGTCGCCCTCGCGGTGAACGGGAAGAAGGCGTGGTGGGGGCGGAAGCCGGAGGCCGACTCGCCCTACGCCGGCGGCGGGATGGGCCACCACGCCGGGCCGCGGCCGCAGCCGGGCGGGTGGGTGCTGCTGTCCGTCCCGGCGGCCGACCTGGGGTTGAAGGACGGCCAGCCCATCAAGTCGCTCACCCTCCAGGAGTACGGCGGGGTCGCCTACTGGGACGCGGTGGCCGTGTCCGGCGAGGGCAGCCCCGCCGCCGACCCGCTGGCGTCGTTCCGGGCGTGGTGGAAGGGGGTCGGCGGGTTCCCCCCGCCGGAGCTGCCCGCCGAGCTGCACCCGCCGGCCGCCGGCAAGCTCGTCGGGCCGCCGACCCGGGAGGAGGTCGCCGGGCTGCGGGGGTTCTGGCTGGCCCACATCGCCCGGCCGGCCAC
>JAIEQO010001083.1 GCA_019747655.1 Gemmataceae bacterium
CGTCGGAGAGGTCGCGGCGGTGCATGCAAGATCAGAGGCACGGCCGCCCCCCGCCGATTCAGCAGACAGAACCTAACATACCCGATACCCGAACCTCCCCCAATATCCCGCCGCCATCATGCGAACACGGCCCCTCGCGCTCGCCGGACTCCTCCTCGTCGGTGCCACGGCCCGGGCGGCCGATCCGCCCAAGCCGGCCGACCGGCCGCTGCCGCCGGACGCCGCCGCGAAGGCCATGACCGTCCCCGACGGCTTCAAGGTGACGCTCTTCGCCGGCGAGCCGGACGTCGTCCAGCCGATCGCCATGACCTTCGACACCCGCGGCCGGCTCTGGGTCGTCGAGTGCAAGAGCTACCCGAAGTGGCGGGCCGACGGCACGGGCTCCGACCGCGTCGTCATCCTCGAAGACACCGACGGCGACGGCCGGCACGACAAGCGGACCGTCTTCCTCGACAACGGCTCGAACCTCTCCGGCATCGAACTCGGGTTCGGCGGCGTCTGGCTCTGCTCGCTCCCGAACCTCATCTTCATCCCGATGAAGGACGGCGAGGACAAGCCGGCCGGCCCGCCCGAAATCCTCCTCGACGGCTGGAACCTGAAGGACACCAAGCACAACGTCTTCAACTCCCTCGGCTGGGGGCCGGACGGCTGGCTGTACGGCTGCAACGGCATCCAGGCGCGTTCCAAAGTCGGCAAGCCGGGCACCCCGGACAAGGACCGCACCTACCTGGACTGCGGCGTCTGGCGGTATCACCCGACCCGCAAGACGTTCGAGGTGTACGCCACCGGGACCACCAACCCGTTCGGGCTCGACTGGGACGACCACGGCCAGATGGTGTTCACCAACTGCGTCATCCACCACCTCTGGCACGTCGTCCCCGGCGGGCGGTACGAGCGGATGTACGGCGAGGACGCCAACCCCCACGCCTACGCCCTGATGAAGAGCTGCGCCGACCACCTGCACTGGGGCGGCGGGGCGTGGACGAGTTCCCGGACTACCGGCGTCGGCGGCAAGCCCGAGCACAGCGAGGCCGGCGGCGGCCACGCCCACAGCGGCTGCGCCGTCTACCTCGGCGACAACTTCCCGGCCGAGTACCGCAACAGCGTGTTCATGTGCAACATCCACGGTAATCGGCTGAACCGCGACCGGCTCGAACGCACGCCGTCCGGCTATGTCGGCAAGCACGCCCCGGACTTCCTCTTTGCGAATGACGCGTGGTTCCGCGGCATCTGCGTGAAGACCGGCCCGGAGGGCGGGCTGTACGTCACGGATTGGTCGGACACCGGCGAGTGCCACAACTACGAGGTCGCCGACACCACCAACGGCCGCATCTTCCGGGTCGTGTACGGCACCCCGAAGCCGTGGCGGGGTGACGTGGCCAAGCTGAGCGACGCCGAGCTGATGAAGATGCTGTTCCACCAAAACGACTGGTTCGCCCGGCAGGCCCGGCGGGTCCTTCAGGAGCGGTACACGACCGGGAAACTCGCGGACGGGACGGTCAAGGCACTACGGGAACTCGTCGAGACCACCCCGGACGTGACCTGGAAGCTGCGGGCGGCCCGGGCGCTCCATTCGGTCGGCGGGTTGAGCGCCGACGTACTGCGGCCGCTGCTCGGCCACGAAGACGACGCCGTCCGGGCGTGGGCGGTGGCGCTGGCCGCCGACGGGGCCGACGACCAGCGGGCGGAACTCGTCGCGGCCGCCGCCGGGAAGGAGGAGTCGCCGTTCGTCCTCGCCGCTGCCGCCGGGGTGGCCCCCCGGCTGCCGGCCTACGCCGGGCAGCGGCTGGCCCTCGCGGTCGTCCGGCGGGTGACGGACACCGACGACGGGAACCTCGCCCTGATGGCCTGGTACGCCGCCCAGGCCGACCTCGCCAAGACCGACCGCCCCCCCCGCTGGACGGACTACCTCAAGGCCGCCCGGCACCCGCTCGTCGCCCGGCACGTCGCCCGGTACTGCGTCGCCGGCGTCCCGGCCGACAAGCGGGCCGACCGGCTCGCCCTGCTCACCAGGTACATGGCCGACGACAAGCTGAGCGCCAGCCAACTACCGGTCCTCCTCGGCATCGGCGACGCCCTGTCCGGCGTCCGCGAGCTGCCCGAGCCGGCCGGCTGGGGCGAGTTGTACGCTTCCCTCGCCGAAAGCGACCTGCCCGAGGTCCGCACCCGGGCCGAGGCCCTGGCCGTCGTGTTCGGTAACAAGAAGGCCGTCGCCGACCTGACCGCCCGGATGAACGACCCGAAGGCCGACCCGGCCGCCCGGGTCGCGGCCGTCGAACTCCTCACCCGCCGCCGGCCGGCCGGGATCGTCTTCAACCTGCACGTCCTGCTCGCCGACCCGGCCGTCCGCGGGGCCGCCGTCCGGGCACTGGCCGCGTTCCCCGACGACCAGACGCCGAGCCTCTTGCTGGCGGCGTACCCGAGGTTCACGGCCGCCGAGAAGGCCGACGCCGTGCAGACGTTGGCCTCCCGCCCGAAGTGGGCCGGGAAGCTGCTCGACGCCGTCCAGGACGGCGAAGTCCCCCGGGCCGACGTGTCGCTCCTGGCCGCCCGGCAAATCCTGGCCCTGAACGACAACGCCCTGTCAGCGAAGCTCGGGCAGGTCTGGGGCAAGGTCTCCTCCGCCTCGAAGGAGCGGACCACCCGCATCGCCGCCTGGAAGGAGAAGCTGAACCCGACCGTCATGAAGGCCGCCGACCCCGCCGCCGGCCGGGCCGTGTTCGCCAAGTCCTGCGCGACCTGCCACAAGCTGTTCGGCGAGGGGACCGACGCCGCCCCGGACCTGACCGGGTCGCAGCGGGCCAACCTCGATTACCTGCTGGAAAACGTCCTCGACCCGTCGGCCGTCGTCCCACGCGAGTACCAGGTGACGAACTTCTCGCTGGCCGACGGCCGGGTGGTCGCGGGCATCGTCCTCCGCGAGACGCCCGACGGCGTCACCGTCCGGACGACGAACGAGGTGCTGGTCCTGCCGGCCGGGGACATCGAGGGCCGCAAGCCGACCGGCCAGTCGCTCATGCCCGAGGGGCTGTTCGACAACCTCAAGCCCGAAGAGGTGCGGGATTTGGTGGCGTACCTGGCCAGCCCGAAGCAGGTGCCACCCAAGTAGGGTAGGGCGGGTCGAGCCGTCCCGAAGGGACGGCGAGGCCTGCCGAGACGATGACCGGCGGCAGGCCTCGCGGGGCCTGCGGCCCCGCTCGACCCGCCCTCCATGCTACCCCGGAGCCGTCGATGACCCTCCGCGCTGCCACCCTTACCGCCGCGTCCGCTACCGTGTTCGCCTTCGCCGCCCCGGCCCAACGGGCCCGGGAGAACGGCTTCAGGGCCGGCCGGTCGGAGACGGTCGCCAACAACGGCATGGTCGCCACCAGCCACCCGCTGGCCGCCCAGATCGGGCTGGACGTGCTCAAGGCCGGCGGGAACGCCGTCGACGCGGCCATCGCCACCAGCGCCGCGATGGGGCTGATGGAGCCGATGTCGTGCGGCGTCGGCGGCGACCTGTTCGCCATCGTCTGGGACGCGAAAACGCAGAAGCTTTACGGCCTCAACGGCTGCGGCCGGGCACCCGGCAAGGCCTGCTGCGGCCTGTTCGCCGAGAAGGGGCTGAAGGAAATCCCCGAGAAGGGGCCGCTCAGTTGGTCCGTCCCCGGGGCCGTGTGCGGGTGGAACGAGCTGCGGCAGCGGTTCGGCACCAAGTCGTTCAAGGAACTGCTCGACCCGAGCATCTGCTACGCCGAGGACGGCTTCCCGGTGCCGGAGGTGATCGCCGGGTACTGGAAGTCGGCCGAGAAGAACGACGACCCCGACTTCCGGGCGGTCTACCTCGACGCCGACGGCAAGGCCCCGCGGGCCGGCGAGCTGTTCAAGAACCCGGCCCTGGCGAAGACCTACCGGGCCATCGCCGAGGGCGGCCGGGACGCCTTCTACAAGGGGGACGTCGCCCGCAAACTGGTCGCCTTCTCGGACAAGCACGGGGGTCTGTTCGCGGCCGGCGATTTCGGCGGCCACGGGTCCGAGTGGGTCGAGCCGGTCAAGACCTCGTACCGCGGGTACGACGTGTGGGAGCTACCGCCGCCCGGCCAGGGGATCGCGGTGCTCCAGATGCTCAACCTGCTCGAACCGCACGACCTCAAGGCGATGGGACCGACGTCGCCCGACTACTGGCACCTGCTGATCGAGAGCAAGAAGCTGGCCTACGCCGACCGGGCCAAGTTCTACGCCGACCCGCTCTTCTCGAAGGTGCCGGTGAAGGAACTGATCTCCAAGGAGTACGCCGCCGGCCGGGCCAAGCTGTTCGACCCGACTAAGGCCCTGACCGACATCCCGCCCGGCGACCCGAAGATCGGCAAGGCCGACACCATCTACCTGTGCGTGGTGGACAAGGACCGGAACTGCGTGTCGCTGATCCAGAGCAACTACAACGGCTTCGGCTCGGGGCTGGCGTCGCCCGACCTCGGCTTTGCCATTCAAAATCGCGGCTGCCTCTTCAGTCTCGATGAAGGGCACGCGAACGTGCTGAAGCCGGGCAAGCGGCCGTTCCACACCATCATCCCGGCGCTGGCCACGAAGGGCGGCAAGCCGTGGCTCACCTTCGGGGTGATGGGCGGGGACATGCAGCCGCAGGGGCACGTTCAGGTGTTGGTCAACCTGATCGACTTTGGGATGAACGTCCAGCAGGCCGGGGAGGCCCCGCGGGTCGAGCACGTCGGCCACCCGACGCCGACGGGAACGCCCGCGGCGGCCGGCGGCGGGACGGTCCGGGCCGAGCCCGGCATCCCGGCCGCGGTGGTCGCCGAGCTGACGAAGCGAGGCCACACCGTCGAGCGGGTGCGGGTCAACGGCGGCGGCTACCAGGGCATCCTGATCGACCCGAAAACGGGCGTGTTGCGGGGCGGGAGCGAGGCCCGCAAGGACGGGGCGGCGGTCGGGTACTGACCGCGGCGTCGTTCCAACGCTGTTTCTTCCGGTCGAGTCGGGTTGGTTCGGAGGTGGGGTGGGCAACCCGCCCGGAACCAATGAGAACGCTTGAGCGGGGCGGCCGGCCGGGGTAGGCTACACGGACGCCGTCACCCCTTTTCGGAGGCCGCCATGAGCGAGCCCGCCACCCCGGATGTCAAGCAGGCCCGGATGACCGAGTTCATGCGGCTGTTGCCGCTCACCCTGGAGCTGGCCGGGCTGCCGCGGGTGACCGGGACGCTGTACACCGCGGACCAGATGGAGGCCCGGGTGATGAGCATCCGGACGGCCTACAAGCTCGCCCGGAACCTGCTGAAGGAGGTCGGCGAGGGCGTGTAACGCCGGCCCAGCCCCCTCGGGCCGTGAACCCCGACGACCCGCCGCTCGTTGTGAGCCGGCGGGGTTTTTTTCGCCGGGGCAAACTCAGCCAATTCGGTCGGAAGGGTAATTTGGGTAATTTTTGCGGTGAAGCTATCAACTTTCATTGCTAGACGTAAATCCCGTCAGGAATTCCGCTTCCGATCGATTGTACGGCCACTTCCCCCGTGCTAATACTGCAAGCACACCAGACCCCGCGCACCCGCGGGGCAGTCGCCCGAGGCCCGCCATGCCCACCACCCCGCACCTCGCGGTCCCCGGCCCACGGTCCGGGGTCCGGGGCCTGTGGCCGTCCGACACGGACGGCCCCCCGACCCAGCGGGTGGCGGTGGTCCCGGAGCCGGCGAACGTCACCCCGCCCCCGCGGTCGGGCGAGCAGCTGCTCGGCGGGTCGAAGGCCGACCCGGTGATGCCCCGGCCGGGGGACACGTTCTTCGGGTTCCATCTGGTCGAGGAACTCGGCCGCGGGACGTTCGGGCGGGTGTTCCTGGCCCGCCAGGAGGCGCTGGCCGGGCGCGAAGTCGCGGTCAAGGTGACGCTCCGGCCGAGCCGGGAGGCCGAGCGGCTGGCCCGCCTCCAGCACACCAACATCGTCCCGGTCTACTCGGTCCACACCGCCCCGCCGGTCCAGGTCCTGTGCATGCCGTTCGTCGGCCGGCGGACCCTGGCCGACCTGATCGCCGGGTACAAGCGGGCCCGGCTGGGCACCGCCCCGTCGACCGTCCGGGCGGCCGCCACCCGCCGCGGGTCGTCGGCCGGCCGGGGGTCGTCGACCGCCGGCAGCCACCGGATCGGGTCGGGGGTGGTCCCGGTGCCGGAGCCGGCCCCGGACCGGCCGGAGGTGTCGGACCCGCTGGTCGGCGACGTGGGGGCGGTCCTGCGGCTGCTCGCCCGGCTGGCCGACGGGCTGGCCCACGCCCACGCCCGGGGCATCCTGCACCTCGACCTGAAGCCGGCCAACGTCCTGCTGGCCGACTCCGGCGACCCGATGCTGCTCGACTTCAACCTGTCGGCCGACGCCGCCGAGGCGACCCGGGAGGCGGTCGGCGGGACGATCCCGTACATGGCCCCGGAGCAGCTCCTGGACCTGAAGTCCCGGGGCAAGGGCGGGGTCGACGCCCGGACCGACCTGTACGCCCTCGGGGCGATGGCCGTCGAACTCCTGACCGGCGACCTGCCGTTCCCGGCCGCCGGCCGCGGCCGGCCGGACTACGACGCCCTGGTGGCCGCCCGCCGGGCCGGGCCGCCGTCGCTGCGGGAGGCCAACCCGGACATCACCCCGGCCGTCGAGTCGATCGTCCGCAAGCTCCTGGCCCCGGCCCCGGCCGACCGCTACCAGTCGGCGGCCGACCTGAAGGACGACCTGGACCGGCAGCTCTCCGACCGCCCGCTCCGGTTCGCCCCCGACCGGTCGGTCCCGGAGCGGCTGGGCAAGTGGCGGCGGCGGAACCCGCGGGCCGTCCGCCGGCTGGTACTCGGGGCGGCCGTCGTCCTCG
>JAIEQO010001055.1 GCA_019747655.1 Gemmataceae bacterium
CGTCGGAGAGGTCGCGGCGGTGCATGCAAGATCAGAGGCACGGCCGCCCCCCGCCGATTCAGCAGACAGAACCTAACTGGTTTCTCGTCTTCGGTCTCATCTGCCTGATTACTGTTCACTGCTGACTGTTCACTGCTTAGTCCGCCCGGGCCGCGGCCACCACCCGCTTCCCGGCCGCCAGCCGGATGCCGACGTTCAGGAGCATCACCACCCCGAGCAGCACCACCGTCCCGCCCCACGCCTGGTCCCGCCAGTCGGCGTACTGGGCGGTCGAGTAGGTGTAGATGTACCCGGGCAGGAACGGCGTCTGGTCGGCCAGCCGGGGGAGCGGGACCGGGCACCAGTCGTATTCGATGGTCGGCCAGAAGTCGGACTGGCCGGCGGTCAGCAGGAGCGGGGCCGTCTCCCCGGCGATCCGGCCGACGGCCAGGAACACCCCGGTCACGATCGCCGGCAGGGCGGCCGGCAGGACCACCCGCAGGGTCGTCTGCATCCGCCCGGCCCCGAGGGCGTAGCTGGCCTGCCGGACCGCGTCCGGGACCAGCTTCATCGACTCCTCGGCGCTGCGGACGATGACCGGGACCATCATCACCGCCAGGGCGAACGCGGCCGCCCACCCGTTGTACCCGAACGCCACCCCGCCCAGCCACACCGGGTACACCAGGCAGGCGTAGGCGAAGATGCCGATCACGATCGACGGGACCCCGCTGAGCAGCTCGGCGGCGAACCGGACGGCCGCGGCGAGGCGGCTCCGCCGGGCCTCGGCCAGATACACCGCGGCCGCCAGCCCGACCGGGACGGCCAGGGCGGTGGCCGCCGCCACGATCATCAGGCTGCCGAGCATGGCGTGCCCGAGCCCGCCCCGGTGGACCGGCCGGCCGAGGGCGTCCCGCGGGTACTCGGCCGCGTCCCGCTGCCAGGCCCGGTACTGGGCGAACTCGGCGTCGGTCAGGGCCGGCCGGGCCCGCTCGGTGAACAGGCTCGGCTCGACCGCCCCGGCCCCGCGGACGACGATGTACCCGAGGATCAGGAACAGCGGGGTCACGGTGACGAGGAGGGCCCCGCCCAGCACCCCGGTCATCACCCGGTCCCAGAACCGGGCGTTGGAGCGGACTGGTTTCGGCGAGCGGGGGGTGTCCGCCCCCTGATCCGGACCTGCTGCGGAATCAGGGGGCTGACGCCCCCCGCTCGCCGAATCCCCTTCGACTTCCTGGCCCCTGGCCCCTCGCCCCTGGCCCCTAGCGGAAGGCCCCCGCGTCAGCCGGGCCAGGAGCACCCGGGCCAGGACGTTGAACGCGGCCGTTACCAGGAGCAGGACCAGCCCGAGGGCGATCAGGGCCGACCGCCACTCGGGGGTGTCGGCCTCGTTGAACTGGTTGGCGATCCGGCTGGCGATCGAGTCCCCGAGGGCGAACGGGGAGGTGCCGACGACCGCCTGGTTGCCGATCAGCATGGTGACCGCCATCGTCTCCCCGAGGGCCCGCCCGAGGGCCAGGAACGAGGCCGCCACGATCCCCGGCCGGGCGTACGGCAGGACCACCCGCCGGATCGTCTGCCACCGAGTCGCCCCGAGGGACAGCGACCCCTCCCGCTGGGACCGCGGCACCGCCTGGCACACGTCGTACCCGATGGCGGTGATGTACGGCAGGACCATGACGGCCAGGATCAGCCCGGCGGCCAACAGCCCGTTCCCGCCCGGCGGCCCGCCGGCCGCCAGCGACACCCGCTCGACCACCGGGGCCAGGAAGAAGATGCCCCAGAACCCGTACACCACGCTCGGGATGGCGGCCAGGAGTTCGAGCAGGAAGGCCCCGACCCGGCGGACGGCCGGGCGGGCGATCTCGGACAGGAAGGCGGCCGTCGCCACCCCGAGCGGGACGGCGATCAGCATGGCGATGGCGGACGTGACGACCGTGCCCCAGACGAACGCCAGGGCCCCGTACGACGGGCGGCCGCCGTCCGGCGGCTTCGGGTCCCAGGTGGCGGTGGTGAACAGCCGCAGCTCGCCGGCCCGGGCCAGGACCGGCCAGGCGTCGGCCACCAGGGCCGCGACCAGGGCCGCGACCAGCCCCAGGATGCCGACCCCGGCCGCCCGGGTCAGCCCGGCGAACACCACTTCGGACCGGGACGAGGGGGCGGACATGCGGGGGAGTGCGGAGTTCTGGTGGGTGGGCCGGACCGGTCCCGGAGAGACCGGTCCGGCCCACGGCTCGGCCCGACCGGCAGGCGGCTATTGGACCTCGACCGCGGCCAGCTTCTCGGCCACCTTCTGCCGGAGGCCGGCCGGGAGGGGGGCGAAGTTCCGCCTCTCGGCCATCGCCTGCCCCTCGTCCGAGGTCGCCCACTTGAGGAACGCCACCACCGCCTTCCCCTCCGGCCCCTTCTGCCCCTTGTACAGGACGGCGAAGCTGGTGGCCGCGATCGGGTACGACTTCTCCCCGGCCGGGTTGGTCAGGTTGTACGTCAGCTCGTGGAGCGAGTACGGCTCGGCCGTCGGCTTCTGGTCCAGACTGGCCTCGGCCGCCGCGGTGATCCCCGCCAGGTCGGCCAGGACGTCCTTCCCGGCCTTGTTCCGGACCGACCCGTACTTCAGCGCCCCGGGCTTGTCCAGCACGTAGGTCAGCTCGATGTACCCGATCGTCCCCGGCGTCTGCTCGACGTACCCGGCCACCCCGTCGCTCTTCGGCTTGCGGATGCCGACCGTGTCCGGCCACTTCGGGGCGGTGCTCACCCCGACCGTCTTCCTGAACTCCCCGTCCACCTTCGTCAGGTAGTCGGCGAACACGAACGACGTGCCGCTGGCGTCCGCCCGGTAGACCGGCTGGATGTCCCGGTCCGGCAGGGCGACCCCGGGGTTCAGGGCCGCCAGCTTCGGGTCGTTCCACCTCTTCACCTTGCCGGTGAAGATGTCGGCCAGGACCGGCCCGGTGAACTTCAGCGGCTCGGACACCTCGGGCAGGTTGTACACCGGGACCACCGCCCCGACCACCAGGGGGACGTGGACCACCTCCCCGCCGGCCGCCCGGGCCTCGTCGAGCTGGGCCTTATTCAGCGGGGCGTCCGACCCGCCGAACGCGGCCAGCTTCTTGGTCACGGCCGTGATCCCGGCCCCGGACCCGGTCCCCTGGTAGTTGATCCGGACCTTCCCGCCGGTCTTCCGCTCCAAGAACTCCTGGGTCCAGTACTGCATGACCGGGACGATGAACGTCGCCCCCTGGGCGTTCAGCTCGGCCTTCTCCAGCCCCTGGAGTTCGGCGTCCAGCTTCGGGTCGGCCTTCCCGGACGTGCCGCCCCGGCCGTCGTCGGCGGGCGGGGCCTTGCCGCACCCGACCAGGGCGGCCATCAAGGCGGCGGCGAACAGGCGGCGCATGAAGGTCCGTCCGGCGGGGAGGGAAGCCCTGACGCCGGCAGAGTACGGACGCCGGCCGGTCGGACAACCGGCGGCCGGGTGAAGGTTCGGTGAAGGCAGGAGGGGAGCAGAAGAGGGGGCCGCAGATGACGCGGATTTGAAGACGCAGATGAAACGCAGATAAGATCAAATTTCATGTTCTAAATCTGCGTTGATCTGCGCCGGAGTCTGCGTCATCTGCGGGCCCGTCTTGTCTCATTCTCCATTCGGGACCAGGGCCTTGAGGAGCGGGTCCCGCCACCGCTTGGCGTCCCGGTCGTAGGCCCCGAACCCGGACCCGAACTCCCAGTACGCCCACGACCAGCCGCGGGCCTCGGCCTCCCGGGCGACGGCCGCCGTCCACCGGGCCCGGGACTCCAGGTCGGCCGTCTGGAACGCCCCGAACTCGCCCAGGAAGACCGGCCGGTTGTGGGCCTTCGCCCAGGCCTGGGCCTCGTCGAACTTCGCCCGCAGGGCCCTCACCTCGTCGCCCGACCCGGTCCACCGCACGCCCGTCGTCGCCTTCACCTTCTCGTCCGTCACCCACGGGGCCCCCTGGTGGGTGAACGGGAACGGGTCGTAGTAGTGGACGGTGACGATCAGGTTCGGGTCGTCCGGGAGCTTGAGCTTGGGGAGGGCCCAGATGCCGTTCCACTGGCCCGGGCCGACGACCACCGGGCGGGTGGGGTTGGTTGCCCGGACGGCCTTGAGCGCCGCCGGCAGGACCGCGTTCCACTTCTCCTCGGTCAGCTTCCCGTGCGGCTCGTTGAGCAGCTCGAAGACCACGGACGGGGGCCGGTCCTTGTACCGCCGGGCGACCTGCTCCCAGATGCCCACCAGCCGCGGCAGGTGGGCGTCCGGGTCGTCGTCCATCTCGCCGTAGTGGTGGACGTTCAGGACGACGTTAAGCTTCTGCTCGGCGGCCCGGTCGAGGGCCCAGTCGACCCGCTCGAAGAACTTCGGCTCGATCGCGTAGGGGGCGTCCTTGGCGGCGTGGGCCGACCACCGGACCGGCAGCCGGACGGTGGCGAACCCGGCGTCCTTGACGAGTTTGAAGTACTCCGGCTGGAGGGTCAGGCCCCAGTCGCCCTCCTGGGGGGCTTCGAGGGCGTTGCCGAGGTTGATCCCCCGGCCGAGGGCCGTGTTGGCGGCGAAGACGTCGGCCTTCGGCGGCTCGGCCGGGCGGGCGGGGGGCACCAGCCCGACGGCGAGGGCGAGCAGGAGGGGGACGCGGAGGCGGTGCATGATCGGGGGCTGCGTAAGAGGACGAACCACGGGCTTACGGATCAGTTTATCCGCCCGTCCGGGTCGGGGTGCATCCGTCGCCCCGAGGGGGCGTCCGGGAATAGCCCGGGGTGAAACCCCGGGTCATCGGGCCAACAAACTGCAGCCCCGAAGGGGCGACCCATCGGCGCGGGTCGCCCCTTCGGGGCTACGGATGACTTCTCCATGACACCCGGGGTTTCACCCCGGGCTATTCCCGGACGCCCCCTCGGGGCGACGAGTCGGTCAATGCCGGAACAGGAACTCGCGGGTGTTGATGAGGGCCCAGAGCACGTCCTCCCACGCCTTCCGCTTGTCCGCCCCCTTCGCGACGTGGCCCAGGGCCAGCTTCTTCTCGTCGTCGGTCGGGGTGCGGGACAGGGCCGCGTAGTACAGGTCGGTCAGCACCTCGTCGTCCGACAGCTTGCCGCCCAGCAGCTTGCCCAGCCGGTTCTTCGGGTCCCGGATCTTCTCGTTCACCGTCGGCCCGTTGATGAGCTGCAGCGCCTGGGCCAGGTTCCCGTCGCTCTCCCGCTCGCACTCGCAGGCCAGCTCCCGGGCCGGCTGGCCGAACGTCTTCAGGAACGGGTGGTTGACCTCGCCGTCGGGCAACTGCACCGCCCGGGTCCCGGCCGGCAGCCCGGCGAACTTCTCCGGCACCGCCGTGACATCGCACAGGGCGTCCAGCAGTTGCTCAGCGGTCAGCAGCTTCGTGACGGCGTGCGAGAAGTACTTGGCGTCGTCCTTGTTCGTCTCGGTCGGCCGGGCCGAGAGCTGGTACGTCCGCGACTTCATGACGGTCTTGACCAGGTACTTCAGGTCGAACCCGCGGGCGGCGAAGTCCTTGGCCAGGGCGTCGAGCAGCTCGTCGTTGGCGGCAGGGTTCGACTCCCGGAAGTCGTCCACCGGGTCGACGATCCCCCGGCCCATCAGGTGGAACCAGACCCGGTTGGCCACCGACCTGGCGAAGAACGGGTTGTCCGGCTTGGTCAGCCAGGCGGCCAGGGCCTCCCGCCGGTCGTCCCCCGGCTTCACCTCGGCGTCGCCGACGCCCATGTACCGCGGCTTCATCGTCTTCCCGGTCCGCGGCTGGCTGACCTCCCCGTCCCGGGCGGCGAACACCACCTCGGCGGCGACGGCCGGGGGGACCACCTTCCCGGCCGCCGGGTCCGGCTTCTGCTTCACCCGGGCGAACCACGCGGCCATCCCGTAGTAGTCGTCCTGGGTCCACTTCTCGAACGGGTGGTTGTGGCACTTGGCGCACTGCATCCGGATGCCGAGGAAGAGCTGGGCCGTCGTCTCGGCCAGGCTCTGCGGGTCCTTGGCGATCCGGTAGTAGTTGGCCGGCGGGTTCGAGTAGGTGTTGCCGCTGGCGGTAATCAGTTCGCGGACGATGGCGTCGATCGGGGTGTTCTTCTGGAGGTGGCCGCGGAGCCACGCCTGGAACCCGTAGGAGCCCTTCTTCTGGATCGTCTTCTGGCTGCTGCGGAGCACGTCGGCCCACTTCAGGGCCCAGAAGTCGGCGAACTCGGGTTGGTCCACCAGCACGTCGATCAGCCGCTCCCGCTTGCCCGGGCTCTTCTCGGCCAAGAACACCTCGACCTCGGCCCGGGTCGGCAGCCGCCCGATGCAGTCGAGGAACGCCCGGCGGACGAACTCGTCGTCGGTGCAGAGGCCGGACGGCTCGATGCTCATCTGCTTGAGCTTGGCGAAGACGTGGGTGTCCACGTAGTTCCGCTCCGGCGGGTTCGGCCAGGCGAACCCCTCCCGCGGTTCGAGGTAGGTCACGCGGACCGCGACCATCTCTTCGAGGTAGCGGCACAGGACGGCCACCTCGCCCGGCCGCTTGAACTCGACCAGGCCGTTGGGCGACACGTCGGCGACGGCCGGGTCGCTGGTGCTGAAGTTGGTCAGCCGGGTGACATCCCGGGTCTTGCCGTCGGCGAAGGTCACGTTCACGGCGAGCTGCTGCCACCTGGCCGGGGCCTTGTGGATGCGGCTGTTGGGTGTCACCTCCGCCTTCTTGACCGGCGGCAGGTCGGCCGGGTCGTCCTTCGTCCCCTCGGCCAGCCAGGCCGTCATCATCTCGCCCGGCAGGCTGGTGAGGCCGAACCGCTGGCCGCCCTCGTGGGGCACCGCCCCGACGCCCTTGAGCAACATCAGGCTGGCCCGGGGGTCGTGCTTGTCCACCCGCCGGCCGAACTGCTCGCGGGTCAGTTGCAGGAAGTCGGCGG
>JAIEQO010000120.1 GCA_019747655.1 Gemmataceae bacterium
TGACCGCCAGCCCGAGGGCCCCCTGGGCGGCGAACGCCGCCGGGGTGGTCGTGACCGTGACCGCCTTCGACTCGCCCGGGGCGAGCGACACCACGCGGTCGCCGAGGGCGGCGACCAGCCCGGCCGGGCCGCCGGCCGCCAGGTCGAACGTGTCGGCCGCCGCCCCGGTGTTGGTGACGGTCGCGGTGAACGCCTCGCCGGGGGCCCCGGCCGCCCGGTCCAGGGCGACCGAGACCCCGCGGTTCACCACGGTTACGGTCCCGGTGGCCGTCGACGGCCCGCCCCGGCTGTAGGCGGTCACGGTCACCGGCACGTCCCCGGCCGCCGTCCCCGGGGCCGGGGTGACGGTCAGGAGGACCTCCCGGAAGTTCCCCGCCCCGGGCGGGACATCCACCTGCCGGCCGTCGAGGACGAACGCGGCCAGCACCCCGGGGGCCTGGGTCACGTCGAGCGTCATCGTCTCGGTCGCGCTGCCGGTGTTGGTCAGCCGGACGGTGAACACGGCCGGCGTCCCCTGCCCGGCGGTCGCCCGGGCCGGGGTGAGCCGGACGACGACCCCGTAGGCGTCCGGGCGGGGGGTGTCCACCTCCCCGGCGACGGTCAGCGTCCCCTGGACGAAGCCCGCGGGGCCGTTGCCGGTCTCGGCCCGGACCACGAACCCGTAATCGGCCGGGGCGGCGACCGCGTCCGGGGTGAGCCGCAGGGTGACGGACTCGGTGCCGTTCGCCGCGACGTAGACCAAGCCCGGGTAATCGGCCCACTCGGGCGGGACGCCGCCGACCGTCAGGCTGTACGCCACCGTGCCGGCGGTCGGGTTGGCGAGGGTCACGGTGTAGGTGGCCGGGGACCCCGGGCGGACCGTCCGGGCGTCCGGCGTCAGCCCGACCACGGACGCGGCGGTGACGGCGGTCGGGGCGAGGGCGGCCTGCCCGGCGGTGCCGTTCTGGGTGAACGCCACGGACCCGCCCGAGGTGACCGCCCGGGCCTCCCCGGGGGCCAGCCCGGTCACGGTGGTTTGCCAGGTCAACGTGTCGGTGGCCAGGCCCGACCCGAGCCGCCGGTCCCATTCCAGGGTGTCGAAGTCCGTGCCGGAAATGACCCGGGTCGGCGGGACGTTGAACGACCCCGGGACGACCGCCACCCCGGTCCCGTTCGGCACCCGCACCGAGGCCGTCACCGGCAGGGTGTCGACGGCCCCGACGTCGTAGACGGTCAGCCCGTCGGCGCTGGTGGTGTACAGCCGGCCGCCGGCCGCGGTCATCTCGTTGACCACCGCCGTGACCGGCAGGGCGGCCACCGCCGGGGCCGCCGGGGCGGCCGCGTCGACCAGGAACAGGACCGGGCTGCCGCCGGCGATCCCGAGGCTGACGGCGAACTTCCCGCCGCCGAGGGCCACCACCGCCTGCTTGGTCACCGGGAACGCGCTGCCCCGCGGGAAGGTGGCGGCCGTCACCACCGTGGCCAGCACGACCGGGTTGTCCGGGTCGGACACGTCCAGCGTGGTAAGGGTCAGGTTGCCGGTGGTCCCGGTGTCGTTGGCCGGGTCGGCGTCGGTGTTGTCATACGGGTCCTGGTCCGCGCGGGTGGTGCCGACCACCAGGGCTCGGTTCCCGTCGACCGCGACCTGATAGAGCCGGAACGTCCCTGGGACATCGACCGACCGGACCAGCTTCAGGTCCGCCCGGTCGGCGAAGTCGACGACCCGGAGCCGGCCCGTCCCGGTCGTGAGGTTCCCGCCGGCCGCGGAGGTGCCGACGACGTAGGCCCGGCCGGGGGCGGCGACCGCCCCGCCGGACTGCGGGGAGTCGCCGGTGAACGGCGGGTTCCGGGTGCCGAACAGACGGTCGGTGATGGCCGGCCCGCCGGCCGCGTCCAGGTCGATCGCCGTCACGTCCCCGAACTGGTCGAACAGGTCCCCGGCCGCCGCCGACCCGTACAGGAAGGCCCCCTGGGTGGTCAGCAGGGCGGTCGACCCGGACACCAGAAAGTCGGACATGAACGCTTCGTTCACCTGGGTGTCGGACACCAGGGCCGGGGCCAGCGGGTCGGCCACCGAGAACACCAGCAGCCGGGTCCCCTGGGCGTTGAACGTCGTCGTCGACCCGACCACGATCCGGTCGCCGGGCAGCTCACGGACGACCGTGTACCCGCCCCGGACGATCCGGTCGGTGGCGAAGGTGGACCGCCTCGCCGGGTTGGCCGGGTCGGACACGTCCACAATGTCCACCCCGTCGGTCCCGGCGACGTAGGCCAGCGGCCCGCGGATCACCAGGGTGGTGCTGGTCGGGGTGGTGGCCACCCGCCCGACCAGGGCGAACGGCGGGGTGAAGGCCGTCCGGGCGGTCAGCGTCAGCGTGTTCGTCACGGCCGCCGTCCCGGGGAGGACGTTCGCCGGGCCGACCGCCAGGCCGGCCGTCACCGGCGACCCGACCAGGAACCGGGCCTGCCCGGTCCCGCCCGGGACCGGCGTCCCGTCCGGCTCGGTCACGGTCACGGCGACGGCGTAGTCGCCGGCCGCCAGGCCGGTGGCGTCAAACGACCCGAGGTCGGCCGTGACGAGCGGGGTCTGGGTGGTCAGGGCCACGTCGACCGGGGCCGAGGTGAACACCACGGACCCGCCCGGGGCGGTGACGGTGAAGGCGGCCCGGACGGTCCGCGGCCGGTTGACCGCGTTCAGGAGGCGGGCCGACACCGCCACCGGGCCGCCGGCGTCGGCGAACGCCGGGGTGGTGGCCACCGACGGGACCGAGACGAACTCCGACCGGACGGTCAGCGTCCCGCCGAGGCTGCGGGTGATGCCCTGGGCCTCCCGGGCGGTGGCGGTGACGGTGAAGGTGGCCGGGACGACCGACCCGGCGGGCTGGGTGAGTTCGAGGAGGACCGGGTCCGACCCGCCGGCCGCCGCCTCGCCCGGCCGGAGCGTCACCGCCGACCGGGTGAACGCGGCCGTCACCCCGGCCGGCAGGCCGACCACGGTGAGGTCGTAGGTGGTCGTCTCGGAGCCGGTGTTCCGCAGCAGGACCTCGTACCGGGCCGGGGCCCCGGGGAGGGCGGTCGCCGTGTTCGGGCTCAGCTCCAGGGTGAACCCGTGGGCGGCCGCGGCGGCGAGGACGCGGTCGACCGCCTCGAGGTCGACGCCGAGGGTGACGATCGCGTCCCGGACGGCGTCGGCCCCGGTCGCGTTGGCCAGCCCGTCCCGGTCGTTCGCAAGAACCGCGGCGACGGCCGGGGCCAGGTACGGGTCGGCCCCGGCCAGCCCGACGATTGCGTCGAGGGCGGCCACCGCCTGCCCCTTGTACACCCGGCTGGCCGGGTACTGGACGAGGTTCGTCAGGGCGGTGGCCAGGTCGTCCAGCCGGGCCGCCAGGCCGGGGTTGCCGAGCCGCCCGGCGGTGACGGCCGCGGAGACCGCGGCGTCCGCCCCGGGGGCGGCCACCCGGACGGGGAGTTCGAGCGTCTGGGTGAGCGGCGAGGCTGCCGGCCCGAAGGCGGCGGTGAAGGTCGCCGCCAGGGTGCTGTTGAGCGGGACCGTGTCGGCGACCGTCAGGTCGACGGCAAGGGCGGCCTCCTCTCCGGGGTTCAGGGTCAGGGTCGGGGGCAACCCGGCGACGGTCAGGCCGGCCGAGGGGGCCGCCGACAGGGCGACCGTGTGGGCCACGTTGCCGACGTTCCGGACGGTCAGGGTGGCGGCGACCGACCCGCCCGGGAAGAGGCCGACGGCCTCTGGGCTGGCGGTCAGGCTGACGGCCGGCACCTCCGGCACGGTGAACGTCACGGCCTGGGTCCGGGTAATGGTCGGGTCGGTCGTGCTCGTCGCGGTGACGGCGAACGCCAGGACCGTCCCCGGGGCCGGGGCGGACCCGGCGGTCGGGATCAGGTACAGGCCGACCTCGCCGGTCTGGCCGGGGCCGACGGTGACCCGGGGGACGCTGGTCACGGCCGTGAACCCGGCCGGGAGGCCCGAGACATCGAGGGCGAACGTGTGCGGGACGGCCTCCAGGTCCTTGACCCCGATCCGGAACCCGGTCGGCAGCTCGGCCCCGCGGAACGGGACGGTGAACAACGGGTCGGGGACCACCCCGGTGGCCGCCCCGGCGGTTTGGCCCGCGCCCAGGTCGGCGAACCCCGGCGACGGCCGGCCGCCGAACAGGAAGTCCCCGACCGGCGGGTCGATGCCGGCCAGGGCGTGGCCCCAGCTCGGGTTGTTCTTGATGGCGGTCGAGGTGAGGGCGTGCTTGGCCTTCGCGAACGCCTCGGCGATCGCCCCGAACAGCCCCTGCGGGTTCTTCGGGAGCTGGCCGGCCAGTCCGCCGACGTAGTTGCCGAACTCCACGATGCAGTTCTTTTTCTGCACGCCGTAGATCAGGCACGGCGCCCCTAACCCGATTACCGCCACCCAGAACAGGAACGTGATGTTGTTGGAGGTTTGGGCGTTCAGGCTCGCCTGGTTGAAAAAGCCGTGGGAGCCGTCCTCCAGGACGCCGACCACCTCGCCGGTCGCCGGGTCGGCGGTGTACCAGGCGACGGCCGGGCCGCCGGCCACGTCGACCGGCCGGGCCGGGACCCGGACTTCCAGCCCGCGGGCGAGGGCCAGCGAGATCAGCGCTTTCGCGTCCGCCGAAATGGCCAGGGCGTCGAGGGCCGCCGGTGCCGCCCCGGTGAGGGTGACGACCGGGACGTTCTGGGCCCGGGCGGCTTCGAGCACGCTGAACGCGCTCACCCCCCGGGTCTGGGCGTCTTGGGCGGGGCGAAGCCGCTGCTGGGCGTCCTGCTCGGCGTAGCTCTCGAGGTACCCGCGGATGCCGTTGAGCAGCCCGGCGGCGGCCGCCGCCTGGCCCGGATAGGCCAGGGCCCGGACCCGGTCTCGCCGCAGGTCCGTCTCGAACGACGGGCTCGCGGTCCGGGCGGCCGGATCGACCGTCACCCGGCTGGCGACCACGACCAGCCGCGGGGAGTCGAAGTAGGCCCGCACCAGGGACCGCGCCTGGAGTTCGTCGGTCAGGGCGTCCGAGTACGCCAGGAACCCGCTCCCGTACACCCGGGTCTGGAGGGTGAAGCCGTTCCGCAGGACCGCCCGGAACTCGGTCTGCTGGGCCGGGGGGAGCGGCTCCCCGTCCGGGAACTGGGCGATCCGGTCGTACAGCCGCCCGTACCCCGCCAGGAGGTCGGCCGCGAACGTCCGGGGGCCGCCCCGCCCGGGCTGGACGTACAGGGTCGTGACATCGGTGTCGTTGACAAGCGGCGGGCCGTTCGGGTCGGCGGTGACGGTGCCCCCGACGCCGGCCCGGGCCGCCGGGCCGAGGCGGTCGGCGATCGCCCGCCGGTAGGTCTCGGTGGCCGCCCCGGGGCCGCTCAGCGTGACATCCAGGAACACCCCGGTCACCACCTGGGTGCCGAGCGGGAAGTTGGTCAGGATGTCCTGGTACTGCTGCCCCAGGATCATCCGGTCCCGCTCCGGCGGGTACGCCTCGTCCCCCACGCGGAGGTACGGGGTGTAGGTGTTCGTCCGGCTGACGAAGACGAACCCGCCGGCCACGCTGTCGGCCAGGCTCCCCACGGACAGCGGCTTGCCGACCAGCTCGACATCGTTGAACGTCTGGTCCAGCACGACCGCCCGCCCGAACGGATCGACCCCGAAGGCGGCCGCGACCTGCCGGTACGTCTCGGCCGTGAGCGTCACCCGCGTCTTGGCCCGAAGGGCGTCGGCCACCTCGGCGAACGTGTCCGAGACGGCGGTGAGCGCCGCCCCGAGGCCCCCCCCGGGCAGCCCGGACGTGTCGGCGCTGACGAACCCGCCACCGGTGTCGAGCTGCACCCAGTAGTGGTCCCGGGCCTCGGCCAGCAGCTGCGGATCGTTCGCCGGGTCGGCCGTCGGCACCCCGGGGGCAACGGTCCCGACCGTCCGCAAGGCCGGCGGGAACATCGACAGGATGAGCTGCTTCGACAAATCATCGGACAGCGTCCCCCGGGCGTACCGGGCCGGGACCCCGCTGGCCCGCAAGAGGGCGACGCCCAGGCTGGCCTCGTCGAGCGCGTTCCCGGCCGCGCTCCAGAGGGTGCCACGGGAGCCCCGCAGCGAACCCGTGTACGACTCGTAGCCCACGTCCGTGCTCAGGTATTGGACGATCCGCTGCGGGTCGTACCGGAGCTTCGCGGCCTGCTCCTGGACGAACGGGTCGGCCGTGTTGGCGTCGACCGTCGAGGCCAGCAGCTCGGGGGCGATCGTCCGGCTCGTCAGGGCCGCGGCCGGGGTGTCGGCCGACACCGCCCCGGCGTTCACGGTGGCGAACGCCTTCGCCCCGCTGTCGATCTGCAGCGGCGGCGTCTCGGGCAGCGCCACCGTGACGGTCACGCTCGCCCGGTCGAAGCCGCGGACCGTCCCCAGGCTCCAGGCCAGCTCCGACCCGCTGCGGTCGGGCACCGCCGTCGCGGACTTGTACGTCACCCCGGGTTGCAGGGCGGTCGTCAGCAGAACCCCGGAGAGGTCGTCGGCCCGCTGGTTGTAGACGGTGTAGGTGACGTCCAGGGTGCGGTTCTGGACCCCGGCCACCGTGTACGCCGAGAGCGTCCGCCCGACCACCAGGTCCGGCGGGAGCGTGCCGTCGGGCACGATCCGGTCCTCGAGCACCTCGATGCCGAGCCACGGGCGGGACCGGCGGGTCCGCTTCGGGGCGGGGAGCCAGGACGTGAGCGACCGGCGGGACATGAGCGTGTCCTCGGGAGGGAAGGTCGGGTTCGGGTCCGGTGGCGCGGGCGGGGATGCCCGCGCCACCGCTACGGCTTGTCCTTGCCGGTCGGCGGGGCGGCGAGGGCCCGGAAGTCCGCCCGGGCCCGGAGCGAGTCGAGGTCGGCGTCGAGGGCCAACAGGGTGGCCGTGGCCGGGGTGCGGAAGTACCC
>JAIEQO010000352.1 GCA_019747655.1 Gemmataceae bacterium
GGCCCCGCAGGCGGCGTCGAGGAAGGCCGGGCGGTCGGCCGGGGGCCGGCCGAGGGCGTCGGCGAACAGCGCTTCGAGCCGGTCGAAGTCGGCCACGGGCGGCCTCCGGGCGGCGAGTGTGTCGCCCCCAATGCGACGGCCGGGCCGAAACCCCCTCACGATTCCGGAGATTTTTCCCCGCCCGGGTTCAGCTCGGCGTACAGCCAGGCCCGGGCGAACGCCCACCGCCGCTCGGCGGTGGCCACCGACACCCCGAGGGCGGACGCGGCCTCCGGGACCGTGAGCCCGGCGAAGAAGCGGAGGTCGACCAGCCGGGCCAGCCCCGCGTCCTGGGCGGCCAGCCGGGCCAGGGCGTCGTCGAGGGCCAGGAGGTCGTCCGGCCGGGCGGCCGCGGGGACGTCGGCCAGCTCGACCCGCCGGCGGCCGCCGCCGTGCTTGCCCCGGCCCTTCTTGCGGGCCGATTCGACCAGGATGCGGCGGATGGCCTCGGCGGCGGCGGCGAAGAAGTGGCCCCGGGTCTCCCACCGGGGGGCGTCGTCCGGGCCGACGAGCCGGAGGTACGCCTCGTGGACGAGGGCGGTGGCGTCGAGGGTGTGGCCGGCCGGCTCGTGGGCCAGCCGGGCGGCGGCGAGCTGCCGCAGCTCGGCGTACACGAGCGGGAGGAGGTCGGCGGCGGCCTGCCGGTCGCCGGCGGCGGCCGCGTCGAGCAGCCGGGTGACGTCGGACATGGCCCCGAGTTTACCGCGTCCGCGGCCGGCGTGGGAGTCCGTAAAGAACGGGGACCCCGCCGGCGGCCGTACCGACCACCGCGGGCCCCGACCCGGATGCCGGCCGGGGTCAGACGATCCGGAGCGTCACCTTCGTCCCGAGCCGGTCGCCGAACAGGCACACGTCCCCCGTCACCGCGTCCGGGGTGGCCCCGGGGGCGGCGTGCTGACGGTGGCGAAGGCGACGGCGAACGGCCCGCCCGGGGGGCCGTCCGGGGTCGGTGACGACCCCGCCGCAACCGACCTCGCAGTATAACTGATATTTTGTTCATATTAATTTGGTTCGGCCACCCGCACACCCTGCGGCCGAACCAATCACGTCCGTTAGGGTGACGCACATCAGAAAGAGGCCCGCCGTGCTCCCGCTCGTCTTCAACCCACGGCCGCTCGACGCCCCGGACCCGGCCGCCCCCACCCCGGCCGTCGGCTGGGTCTGGGACGGCCACCTGGCCCGCCGCAACCTGACCTTGCTCACCAGCCGGTGGAAGGCCGGCAAGACGACCCTCCTGGCCGGGCTGCTGCGGGCGATGGCCGATCGACCTGGTGGTGGTCGACCCGCTGGCCGCCTTCCTGCCCGGCCGGACGGACAGCGACCCGGCCGCCCTGCACGACTTCCTCAACCCGCTGCGGCTGTTGGCCCGCCTGGGGGCGGCGGCGCTGGTCCTGCACCACCCGCGGAAGGCCCGGGCCGAGGAGGGGAGCGCGGCCCGGGGGAGCGCGGCCCTGCTCGGGGCGGTGGACGTGGTCCTGGAGCCGTCCGAGTACGGCCCGCTGGCGTCGGACGCCAACCGGCGGAAGCTGACCGGGCGGGGGCGGCTGCCCGGGGTGCCGCGGGTGCTGGCCTACGAGTGGGAGGTCGACACCCCCCACTTCCGGGCGGTGCCGGACCCGACGGGGGCGCGGTTCCGGGACAACTGGGGGGCGGTGCGGGGGCTGTTGGCCAACCGGTCGGGGGATCGGCCGCGGCCGACCGGGTGGCAGCTCTACGACCGGCTGGCCCGGGCGGCGGCCGACGGGCTGGCCGTCCGGACCGGCGGCGGGACGAAGACCGACCCGTACCGGTTCGCCCTGCCGGCCGGGCCGGTCCCGGGCCTGCCCGACCTGCCGCCGCTCGACTGATCGGCCGGCCGGCTGGCAACCCGGCACCGGCCGGGGTACTCTGTCGGTCCCGCCGCCCCCGCGAGTCGCCCATGCCCGCCGACCCGAAGCCGCTCTTCCGCCCGGAGGTGGTCCGCCCTCGGGCGGCGTCCGTCTTGCTCCCGCCGGACGCCGCCCGGCAAAAGCTCGCCGACTGGGCCGCCCGCTTGGCCGACCCGACGTTCGTCCGGGAGGAGAAGGAGACGGCCGTCCTCCCCGGGTTCCTCCAGGACGTGTTCGAGGGCGTCCTCGGGTACACCCGCCCGCCGGCCGCCGGATACACCCTGAAGCGGGAGGCCCTGGTCCAGGTCGACGGCAAGTTCGCCGACGCCGCCCTCGGCCGGTTCGGGGCCGGCGACCCGGTGTGCGCGGTCGCCGTCGAGGGGAAGGGGCCGGCCGACCCGCTCGACCGGCCCCACGCCGGGCGGAAGCGGTCGGCCGTCTCCCAGGCGATGGAGTACGCCGTCCAGCTCCCGGCCGACTGGTACGCCGTAACCAACCTGAAGGAAACCCGGCTGTATGCTAAGAGCCGGCCGACCGACCACTTCGAGCGGTTCCGGACGGCCGACCTGGCGGCCGACGAGCGGGAGCTGCGGCGGTTCGTCTTCCTGCTCGGGGCCGGGCGGGTGGTCGGGCCGGCCGGGAACCACCTCGGGCCGCTCCTGGACGAGTCCCGGAAGGCCGGCCGGGACCTGACGGCGGCCTACTACCGGGAGTACCGGGACCTCCGCCGGCGGACGTTCGACGCCCTCCGCACCCACAACCCCGGCCGCGACCCGCGGGCCCTTCTCGGGCTCACCCAGAAGCTCCTCGACCGGGTCCTGTTCGTCGCCTTCTGCGAGGACCGCGGGCTGCTACCGGCCGAGTCGATCGCCGGGGCGTTCGCCCACCGCGACCGGTACAACGCCCGGCCGGCGTGGGAGAACTTCAAGGTCCTGTTCCGGTGGGTGGACGAGGGGAACCCCGGCGAGAACATCCCGCGGTACAACGGCGGGCTGTTCAAGATCGACCTCGACCTCGAATCCCTGGTCGTCCCGGACGACGTGTGCGCCGGCTTCAAGGCGCTGGCCGACTACGAGTACAACCCGGCGGCCCGGTCCGACGGCAAGCTGGTGGACGTGGACATCCTCGGCCACGTCTTCGAGCAGTCGATCACCGACCTGGAGGAGATCGGCCGCGAGCTGGCCGGCGGCCCGGCCGACGGCGGGCCGAGCAAGCGGAAGCGGGAGGGGGCGTTCTACACCCCGGACGCGGTCACCCGGTACGTCGTCGGCCAGACCCTCGGGCCGGTCCTGGCCGACCGGTTCGAGGCCCTGCGGCAGGCCCGCCAACAGGCCGCCACCGGGACCGCCGTGAAGGCCCTGGACGACCCCCGGGTGTTCGACGCCAGCCACCTGAACGAGCCCCAGCGGAGGGCGCTGGTCGGGTTCTGGCGGGCCTGGCAGGACGACCTCCAGACGGTCCGGGTGGTCGACCCGTCGTGCGGCAGCGGGGCGTTCCTGGTCGAGGCGTTCGACCAGCTCCAGGCGGCGTACCGCGAGGCCGACGGGTTCCAGGCCGCGCTCGGCGCCGGCACCGGCATGGTCGGGGCGGACATCATCTCCACCATCCTGACCGACAACCTGTTCGGGGTCGACCTGAACGGCGAGGCGGTGGGCATCGCCCGGCTGTCGTTCTGGGTCAAGACGGCCCAGCCGGGGCAGGTGCTGACCGCCCTGGACAAGAACATCGTCCGGGGGAACAGCGTCGTCGCCGAGAACCGGCCGCCGCTCGACGCCTGGCAGGACTGGTTCCCGGAGGTGATGAAGGGGGGCGGGTTCGACGTGGTCGTCGGCAACCCGCCGTACGTCCGGCAGGAGTGGATCAAGGACGACAAGCCGTACCTGAAGCAGCACTACCGGGCGTATGACGGCGTGGCCGACCTGTACGTCTACTTCTACGAGCTGGGGCTGAACCTGCTGACGCCCGGCGGCCGGCTCGGGTACGTCGTCACCAACAAGTGGATGAAGGCCGGGTACGGGGAGCCCTTGCGGCGGCTGTACGGGGCCGAGGCGTGGGTCGAGACGGTAGTGGACCTCGGGCACAACAAGGAGGTGTTCCCGGACGCCGACGTGTTCCCGTGCGTCCTGACCGTCCGGAAACCCTCGAACATTCTCACCCCCCCCCACCGTCCAAGTCTGCTCGCTGCCCCGCGAACTCACCCGGCTGGACGACCTGTCGGCCCAGGTGCGGGAGACGGGGGTGACGGTCCCGCGGGCCCGGTTCGGGGCCGACCCGTGGACCCTGGAGCCCCCCGGCGTCGCCGCCCTGATGGACAAGCTGCGTGCGAACGGCGTCCCGCTCCGGGAGTTCGCCGGGGTCGGGCCTCTGTACGGCGTGAAGACCGGCTGCAACGAAGCGTTTCTGATCGACACGCCGACGAAAGACAAGCTGGTCGCCGCGGACCCCGAGTCCGAGCCGTTGTTCCGGCCGTACCTGCGGGGGCAGGACGTGGACCGGTGGCGGGCCGAGTGGTCCGGGCTGTGGATGATTGCACTCAAGTCGAGCGGCAACCACGACTGGCCGTGGGCGAAGGCCGCGGCCGAGGCCGAGGCGGAAGACCTGTTCCGGCAGGCGTACCCGGCCCTGCACGCCCACATGGCCCAGTACCGGGCCGAGCTGACCGCCCGGCAGGACCAGGGCGAACACTGGTGGGAACTCCGGGCCTGCGCCTACTGGGACCGGTTCGACCAGCCGAAGGTGATGTACCAGGACATCACCTGGAATCAGCGGTTCTGCCTCGACACCGGTGGGATGCTGTCGAACAACACGGTCTATTTCCTGCCGACGGACGACCTCTGGGCGATGGCGGTGCTCAACGTCCCGGTCTCGTGGTGGTTCGCCTGGCGGACGGCCCAGCACGGCAAGGACGAGGCGTTGCGCCTCTTCACCGACTACCTCAACGGGTTCCCGATCCCCCGGCCGAACGACGGACAGCGGGCCGAGGTCGAGGCGGCGGTCGGGCGGCTGATCGCCATCGCCGGCGAGCGGCAGGCCGGGACCTGGGACGTACTCGACTGGCTGCGGACCGAGTTCGGGGTGGCCAAGCCGTCGCAGAAGCTGCAAGCCGTGGCCGACCTCGACGCCGACGCCTTCGTGGCCGAGGTCAAGAAGGGACGGCCGAAGGGGGCGGCCCTGTCGTCGTCCGGCCTGAAACAGTTGCGGGACGAGTACGCCACCTCCGTCGAGCCGCTGCGGCGGCTCGTCCGGGAAGCCGACGTCCTGGAGCGGCGGGTGTCGGACGTGGTGAACGCGGCCTACGGGCTGACTCCCGCCGAGGTGGCGCTGATGTGGGACACGGCCCCGCCGCGGATGCCGGTCGGCCCGCCGGTCGGCTGACCCGGCGGGGTGTGGGCCGTGTGGGAGTCGAACCGAACGCGGCAAACACCTGCACTCCACGCGATCCGCACACCCCAGTCGCCTACCGCGCTGCAGAATCCGGTGCAGCCGGCTCGACTCACGCCCCGTCACCCGCCGCGGCGGCCCTGCTGTCGATCCTGAACCAGTTGTCCGACGCGGACCGTGCGGCCGTCGCCCGGGCACTCGCCGGCGGGCCCGGCAGCCGCTGACCGGCAACGAGCGGCTACGACCCTCGACGAATAACACCTCGGCGGGGGTGACAGGGGCGGCCGCAGGCGGACGGCGACCGCCGTGGGCCCCGCCAGAGCGGGGCAGTGTGCTCGGGCGTAGTACACGTTTCGCGGGGTAGGGGATGGCGCTGGAGCACCGCGGCGGCCGGGTGTACCGCTACACGACCGAGCGGGTCGGCGGGCGGGTGGTCCGCCGGTACGGCGGGTCCGGGCGGGTGGCCGCCCTCGGCCAGCAGCTCGCTGACGGCACCCGGGAGCTGCGGCGGCTCGACCGGCTGGGCGAGCGGCTCCGGGTCGACCGGCTCGAGCACCAAAACGCCCGGCTCCGGGGGTGGCTGGCCGGGGTGTCCGCGGCGGTCGCGGACGCCCTCCGGGCGGCCGGGTGGCACCAGCACCGCCGCGAGTGGCGGAGGAAGCGGGGGGCGGTGATGGGCCCGTTGGCGACAGTCCCGACGGCCGATCAGGTCCGAGCGACGTGGTTCCCGCCGGACCTTTGGGCGATGGCCGGGGAACTCGACCCGGCCGTCCGGGAGAAGGGAGCGAAGGGGGACAAGGCCGTGGCCCCGGCGGTCGCGGCCTTCGTGGACGGGAACCCGGCCGCGGCCGCCCTGTGGGGGGACGTGGGCCGGCGGGTGCTGCAGCGGTGGGTCGACAGCTACGCCGGGGACTGCCTGACCACCCGGCGGGCGGTCTGGCGGGTCGCGTCCGACCTGCGGGCGGGGCTGGCCGGCCCGAGCCCGTCGTTCCTGGACGGTCTGTTGGCCGAGCGGGTGGTGCTGGGGTGGGTGTTCCTGGCTTGGTGCGAGAGCCAGTACGCCCGCCGGCTGGCCGAGCAGACCTACCGGGAGGCCGAGTTCCACCACAAACGGATCGAGATGGCCCACCGCAATCTGATGAGCGCCTGCCGGACCCTGGCGAAGGTCAAGAAGGCGAAGCTGCCGGACGTGCTGGCGCTGGTCAACGTGAACCCCCCGGCCGCGGACGGCCTTGTGCCATCGGCGGGTGCCTGACCGGTGGGTCCGTTTCGCAGACCCGGCCCCGGACGGCCATCCGGCCGACGCCGGCAACCGGCACCCCACCCCGCGGGTCCTTCCGGCACCCTGCCCGAAGTCCACCCCGCCGGGAACGGCCGGCCCCCGGGACACACTTGGTTGCCGATCCCCGGTTGGCCCCGGAAGGCGGCGGGCGGGAAAAAATGAAGACCCGCTCAGAAAGTTGTTGACATGCTATCGGCGGCGCGCGACGATCCCCCCAACCCGACCCGATCGCCGATCCGTTCGACCGTCCGTCGGTCGTTGTGGAACGTCCGCCCCCGGTCCCCCACCGAGGACGATGCCCGTGGCCCGGCCCGACCCGCCCCGGCTGCCCGCCGCGTACACCCGGTTCGCCCGGCTGGCCGCCCTGTGGGACCGGCGGGCCGCCCCCGCCCCCCGCCCG